>DASYMT010000025.1:0-8380 GCA_036008925.1 Acidimicrobiales bacterium
AGAGCGGCTCGATGGTGGCCGACAACACGGGCGGGCCCCACAACAAGAATCTCTACGTGACCTACCTCCCGTCGCTGCTCGGCGGCCTTGACGACGTGGCCACCTTTGGCATCGCGGTGTCGACCGACGGCGGGGCGACCTGGGCCGAGCGGCGCATCCCGGGGGCCAAGAACCTGCGCAACTTCAACAAGGTCCAGCTCGACTCGGCGGGCAACCTCTACGCCACCTGGGTCGACAACCAGACCCAGCACACGTGGCTGTCCACCAGCCTGGCCTCCGACCCGGCCAACGCGGCCGCCCCGGCCAGCAAGTGGTCCACGCCGGTCATCGTGGAGGGCGGCCCTGTCCGGGTCACCATCTTCCCCGACGTGGTGGCCGGGTCTCCGGGCAAGGCCGCGGTGGCGTTCTACGGCACGGCGGCCAACGCCGACTCCCCCGACGCCGTGCTCGCGGGCCAGGGGGGCTGGCACCCGTACGTGGCCACGTCGTACAACGCCTTGTGCCAGTGGGAGGCGGTGCCGTGCCAGAGCCCGACCTTCCACCAGAGCGCCATCGCCCACCAGGCCAACCACGACGACAACATCTGCACCTCGGGCACCGCCTGCGTGGCCATGCCCTCGCCCGCCAAGCCCGGCAACCGCAACCTGCTCGACTACTTCGACATCTCGCTCGACCAAAACGGCTACGTGGGCTTCGTGTGGAGCGACACCCGCAATGCCACCGGCCTCCCCTTTGTGAAGGTGGCCACCCAGGCGGGCGGGCCGAGCCTGGTCGACGGCCGGCCGCCTGCCCTCTTGGGCAAGCGGGTCAACGGCGCGGCCGACCCGGCGGGCGACGCCCTCTACCCCATCGCGGGCAAGAAGGTGCTGACCGCGGCCAACCACGAGGGCCAGGACCTGCTGGGCACCACCCTCGAGTTCAAGGACCCGCAGACCATCGAGGTGCGCATGCGGGTGGCCGACCCGTCGAAGCTGGGCGGCTTCCCCACCGGCACGGACGACCTCACCCAGCTCCAGCAGGCCAAATACCTGACCCGGTGGGACTTCAAGGGCGACGCCTGGTACGTGGGGGCCGCGGTGGCCGCCGGGTCCTCGACCCCGTCGTTCTTCGCCGGGAAGGTAGGGCCTGACGAGCAGCTCCTGGCCCTCGGGTCCACGTCCAACTTCGGCAACTCCTACAAGCCGCTGGTGACCACGGGGGTGACCGGCAAGGTCGAGGCGGGCGCCATCGTCATCGACGTGCCCATCAGCGCGGTGGGGTCGCCCACGCTGAACTCGCCCCTCTATTCGGTGGGCAGCTACGCGCTGCTCGGGCCCGACGACGCCACCGCCTTCGTGAACACCGCGCCGATCACCGTCGACGCCACGCCCACCTTCGACACCGCCCTGTCCGGTCCCGCGGCGGCCGACATCCTGGCCGGCCGGAACGGGTCGGGCGCGGGCGGGTCAGGTGCCGGGTCGGGGCCTCTGCCCGCCACCGGCGGCTCGGGGACGGCGTGGACGCTGGCCGGGCTGGGGGCGCTGGTGCTGGCCGTGCTGGGGCTGTGGACGCGCCGGGCCCGACGCCCGGCGTGACCGACCTGGGCGGCGCCTGGCGGGCGTGCGAGGCCGACGAGGTCCTGCGCCGGGCCTACCCGGAGCCGGACTTCGACGACCGGGGCTGGGTCGAGGTCCCGGTGCCCGGGCACTGGCGATCGGTGCGTTCGTTGGCCGGAAGCGACGGGCCCCTGCTGTACCGGCGGGCCTTCTCCGGGGGCGGCGGCCGCGCCGAGGGGCGGCGGTCGTGGCTGGTCTTCGAGGGCGTCTTCTACCAGACCGACGTCTGGCTGGACGGGTCGTACGTCGGCGACACCGAGGGCTACTTCTTCCCCCACTCCTTCGAGGTGACGGAGGCGCTGGCCGAGCGGTCCGAGCACGTGCTGGCCGTGGAGGTGGCGTGCGGCACGGCCCGTCGCAACGTGACCGGCGTTTTCCAGGGGGCCGACTACCTCGACCCCGACTGGAACCCGGGCGGCATCTGGCGGGACGTGCGCATCGAGGAGACGGGGCCGGTGCGCATCAGCAGGCTGCGCACGCTGTGCGGGGAGGCCACGCCCGAGCGGGCGGTGGTGTCGCTGCGGGCCGTGCTCGACGCGGCCGAGGCGGGGGTGGTGCGGCTGGTGTCGCGCGTCGGCGGGGTCGAGCACCAGTTGGAGCAGCCGGTGGCGGCGGGCGAGAACCGGGTGTCGTGGAACGTGGTGGTCGACGGGCCGGAGCTGTGGTGGCCGTGGTCGCTGGGGGCGCAGCCGCTGACCGACGTGTCGGTGGCCGTCTCGTTCCAGGACGAGCCCAGCGACGAGCGCAGGCTGGTGACCGGGCTCCGGCAGGTCCGCATGAAGAACTGGGTCTTCACGGTGAACGGCGAGCGGCTGTTCCTGAAGGGCTCGAACGTGGGGCCGACCCGGATGGACCTGGCCTGCGCCGAGGGGCCCGACTTCGAGCGGGACGTGCTACTGGCCCGCGACGCCGGGCTCGACCTGTTGCGGGTGCACGGGCACGTGTCCCGGCCCGAGCTGTACGAGGCGGCCGACCGGCACGGGATGCTGTTGTGGCAGGACTTCCCGCTGCACCGCGAGTACCTGCGGGGCATCCGCAAGCAGGCGGCCCGACAGGCCCGGGAGGCGGTCGACCTGTTGGGGCACCACCCGTCCATCGTGCTGTGGTGCGGGCACAACGAGCCGGTGCCGGTGGCCGACGTGCGGCCGTCGGTGCCGGGGTTCGTGGTCCAGGCCGAGCGGCCGACGTGGAACAAGACGGTGCTCGACGCCACCGTGCACCGGGCCTTCGAGCGGTCCGACTCGTCCCGGCCCGCGGTGCCCCATTCGGGCATCGACGACACCCACCTCTACTTCGGCCGGCACTACGGGTCGGTGGCCGAACTGCCCGGGTTCCTGGCCCGGTGGCCCCGGCTGGGCCGGTTCGTGTCGGAGTTCGGGGCAGGCGGCGGCGGCGGTGCAAGCGACGCGGGTGGTGCGGGCGACGCAAGCGAGGAGCAGGCCCTGGTGGTGCGGCGGGCGGCCGAGTGGCTGCGGCGGCTGAAGTACCGGCCCACCGGGGGCTTCTGCCAGTTCCTCTTGGCCGACGTCTTCCGCGGCGCGGGCGACGGCGGGCTGGGCGTGCTCGGCCCCGACCGCATGCCCAAGCCCGGGTGGGACGCGCTGCGGGAGGCGTGCGCCCCGGTCATCGTGGTGGCCGACCCGCTGCCCGCGGCGGTCGAGGGCGGCGAGACCCTGGCCCTGGACGTACACGTGGTGTCGGACCTGCGGGTGCCGCTGGCGGGCGGGGTGGTGCGGGCCGTGCTCACGTGGGAGGGCGGCGGCCACGAGTGGGCGTGGGAGGGCGACGTGCCCGCCGACTCGTGCGTGCTGATCGGCACGCTCCAGTTCGTCGTGCCCGACGGCGTCACCAAGGTGACCCTCGACCTGGCCCTGTCGGCGGGCGACGTCACCGCCGCCAACCGCTACTGACTGCTCGCCGCCGCCGCCCGTCCCGCCCGTCCCGCCGGTGGCACCATCACAGGATTTCTTTGCGGCAATGGCACTCGTTCAGGTAGTAAATGACCAGTTCGCAGTGTTGACAAAAGCCTAGATCTTTTTATCGTTGCCTACGGATATAACCGATGACCGAGTGATCATCAGTGGGGATATCCCGGGGGTTGAAAATGGGCTTTTGCCGTGTAACGCGCCGGTACCTCTTTGCCCGAATTCGGATCGCCGCCGCCGTCCTCGTCCTGGTCTGGGGGGTCTACCCGACGCCCTCGGCCCAGGCGGACGACCCGCCGCCGGACCGGCCGCCGCCCACCCAGATCCGCCAGACGGGCTACAACGTGGACGCCCAGCGCCCGCCCGAGCTGCTCCCCAAGGACCGGGGGCCGGCCCAGGACCACCTGCTCGACATCGCCAACCTGGGGCTCCAGCTTCCCGACGCCAACGCGCTCGGGGCGCTGCGCGTGCCCCAGGTCCTCCCGCCCCTGTCGCTGGAGCCGCCCCTCAACCTCAACGGGCTGGTGGGCGACCTCAAGGCCAAGCTGCCGCCCCTCGACCTGCGCACGCTGCGCCAGCCGGTGACCGGCCTGCTCGGCACGGTGGGCCAACTGGTCGGCAACCTCCAGGCCACGGCCACCGCGGTGGCGGCCGGGCTGCACAGCGCGTCCACCCGCGTCCCCCACACAACCGAGCGCCAGGCCGCCCACCAGCCCGCCGTGGTCCCCCCGGTGCCGCCGTCGGTCGAGTTCCGCCTCACCACCACGTCGGGCGGGGTGACGCAGACCTTCGTCATCCCCCTCTGCACGCCGACGCCCATCAACGTGGTGACGCCGGGCGGGCTGCCCCCCACCACCCTCGTCTCCCTCTGCCCCGTGCCCATGGCCTTCACCACGGCCGTGCTGGTGCCGCCGCCGGGCCAGCCCTTCCAGCTCTACCTCAGCGTCCAGCGCATCGCGGGCTCGCCCGCGGTCAGCGCCCAGTTCAACGCGGCCTACGACGTCCCCAACGCCAACGGCCCCTCCCTCGAGGTCCGCTTCGGGCTCGACTCGGGCTCCTCGGCCTACCCGGCCAACGGCATCGTCGGCGCGGCCACCGACTACAACCCGCTGACCAACAGCGCGGCCCACCACCTCACCATGGGCTGGGCCACCGACGGGCCCGTCGGCGCGCTGACGGTCGAGGCGGTCGGCGTCGGGCGGGTGCGGGTCAGCGCCTCCCCCGTCCCGGCCGAGAGCGGCAGCCTCGCCCTGTCCTACGTGGACGGCCAGTTCAACGCCCAGATGACGAGGACGGCCGCGCCCCTCGGCGGGTCGAACCCCACGGTGTCCATCTCGGCGCCGGTCCCCAACACGGCGGCGGCCACCACGGCCGATCTGACATGGACCTACGTCCCGCAGAACTTCACCTTCTCCCTGCGGCCCGACCTGGTGAACGGCAGGCCCACCGGCGTGTCCTTCGACGGCAGCCAGACCATGGGCCCGAACGCCCTGTTCGCGGTGGGCATCGACTACCTCACCGCGGGCCAGTTGTCGGCCCGGCTCCAACAGCAGCGGCTGGGCAGCCAGTTCAGCGAGAAGATCGCCACCACCCAGGACGAGAGCGGGAACCCGACCGGCGTGAGCGTGGACGGCTCGCCCGGCGCACTCTCCACGCTCGCCATCTCGACCTACGCGGCGGGCGCCCTCGGCGCGGTGGTGGAGCTGGTGGACATCCCCGCCACCGAGGCCCACTTCACCTTCCACATGAAGGGCACGGGCACGGCGTCGCTGGGCGCATCGATCTCGGGCTCGCCCGGGCCTGCCTTCGTGGGAGCGGTGTCGTACTACACCGCACTCTTGGGCGGGACGGCGTCGGCCACGCCCCAGATCACCTTCACCCTGGCCACCGGCGCCCCGCTGACGGTCTCGCCGCCGGTCGCCATCCCGGCCGGGGTCAAGATCGCGGCCTCGGTGAGCAGGGTCAACCCCAACTTCGCCATCGAACTGGACTCGTACGCGGCGTCGTCGGGCGGGACGGGCGTGGACGGCTTCAAGGTCTCGGGCTCGACCACCGGCGCCATGACCGCCGACCAGATCCTCATCGACGCCCAAGCCGACCTGTCCACCCGGGCCCGGGTGGTGATGAACGCGCTGTCCCAGTCGTTCGAGTTCAAGGCCAACCTGCACGGCACCACCGCCGCGCCCACCGGGCTGGACGTGACCGACTCGAATGTCCCGGCTCAGCCCTCGGAGTACAAGCAGATCCACGTGACCGGGATCGTGAGCGGGTCGTACCAGCCCCTCTACACGTTCGCCATCCAGCGGGGCGGCAGCAACACCAGCGGGGCGGCCGGGGCCGCGCCCAAGAGCGCGGTCATCTTCGACCCGCCCGACGTCTTCGACGCCTCCATCGACTACGCCACCAACACGGCGGGCGGCGTGTGCCACCAGACGCTGAACATCGCGGGCTCCTCGGCCGTGGAGACCAACGGCTCGGTGGTCCTGAGCGCGGGCGACCTCGGCCTCACGGCCACCCACGTGTTCGTCCAGGGCCACTGGACGGTGAGCGCCACCACCAGCGGCCCGGCCCTGACGTGCGCCCCCGACAACTTCGCCTTCCACATGCACCAGGACGCGGGAGGCAACCCGGCGGGCGTCGTCACCGCCTCCCAGGCCAACGTGGGCCGGGTGACGCTGCGGTCGTTCGCCACCACGTCGAACGTCAGCGTCCAGATCATCCGCGACCACAACCGCACGCCAACCGGGGCCCGCATCGACGGCAACAACAGCGAGGCCAACCCCGGCCAGCAGGTCTCCTTGGAGCAGATGAGCGGCAGTACCACGACCGTGGCGCTCAACCTGTGGGCCGCGGCGGCCGGGTCGATCGTGAACGGCACCCAGGGCACGGCCGTCGTCTACAACGTCCCCCAGGCCTTCGGCATCAGCACCGAGCTCCAGGTCAACCCGGGGCAGCGCATGCTGAAGGTCGAGTCCTACAACGCGGCGCCGGCGCCAGCCGAGACCATGGTCCTCACCGCCCCGGCAGGCGGGCTGGCCCCGGGCGGCACCATCCGCTTCGTGCTGCGCAGCTTCGACACGCACACCGAGGTCCACGTCACCGCCCCCGACTCACTGGACACGGGCACGTTCCAGACCACCGTCCACAACTCGAACGCCAACCCCAACCTCACCGAGGCCATCGGGATCGACGTGCGGGACGGCGGCGGGACCCCGGTGCTGGCCGCCAACATGAGCAGGCCCAACGGCGACACCTCCGGCTTCGCCACCAGCGCATACAACGGCGCCCTGGTCTGGCAGAACATGCCGCAGGTCTTCGACATCACGCTCACGGCCAAGCTGCCGCCCACGAACAGCTCCTCGTTCACCGGCGGCATGGAGCTGCGGGTGCAGAACGCCGGGGCCACACCGGCCAGCTCGATGGTGTTCACCCAGCCCTACCAGCACGCCATGCTGGCAGTGGAGGGGATGGGCATCGGGCAGCACCTGCGCCTCGACTTCGCCCGCGACCTGTGCGCGGGCAGCGCCGACCTCCACGCGGTGGGGACCATGCCCGACGGCTTCCAGAGCGTGCAGTTGGAGTCGCTGTGGGGCGGCGTGCGCGACGCCGTGTTCAGCGTCTACAAGGACGGGCCGTTCCGCACCAGCGGCACCACCAACGGCACCAACGTGTTCATGTACCCGGCCTCAGGCCAGCGCTCGTTCGACTTCCACGCCAAGATGGAGGCCGACGACGTGACCCTCCAGTCGACGGCCGACGTCCCGGGCCAGCGCCAGTCGCTTTCGCAGTACTTCTACAGCCCGGCCGCAGGCAGCTTCGGGGCCTGCGTCTACAGCGGCTACAACTACCCGTGTACCCGCGTGGACATGGACGACATGCCGCAGAAGTCGAACCTGCACATGGTGTCGCCCTCGCCCGAGTGCACCCGGCCGCCGAGCGTCCCCCACCTCGACTACTCGGCCACCGACAGCAACCTGCGCCTCACCGTCGACTCGCTCATTCCCTGCCTGGGCGGCGGCATGGCCTTCTACGGCATGCCCGCCCATGGCATCTCTATGGAGGGGGCGCTCGGCGACTTCTGCAACGAGGGCCCGGCCCTGCACATGAAGGTGACGCCGGGCTTCGGCGAGGTCATGCCGTACATCTACATCGACGGCTGGAACATCCACATGCCGGTCGTCTGCAGCCGGGAGATGTCGCTGGCCGGGCCGCCGCTGCCTCCAGGCGTGAGCGTCCACGGCGTGCTCCAAGCCCAGTTGAACTACGTGGGCAACATCGCCGTGCGGGTCGACCCGGGGCTGACGGAGATCCAGGTCGTCCCCGTGCAGAACACCCACGACGGGAAGTACTTCGGGCTCGAAGGGGTCATGGCCAAGGGCAACCCCAACGCCCGGTTCATCATCGGGCTCGGCTTCGGACTGGGGCCGTTCGTCGACTCGACCGGACACCTGGTCCCCAGCTCCGTGGACTGGCAGTGGGAGGCCACCGGCCTCGGCGTCATTTCGGCCGACAGCGACTTCGACCACTTCAACTTCCCCGAGGACTACGTCAACTACGGCGACGGCTGGATCAGCTCGTACGCGTGGGAGGCGTTCGCCAACAACACCAACCGCTATCAGCTCGACCCGGGGAGCTGTGCGCCCGGCGCCATGGTGAACCCGCATACGACCCTGGCCTATTCGCCCGGGATCCCCTTCGATCCCCCGTTCTCCAAGGTCAACAACGGGATCGTCATTTGCGGCGGCCACGTCGGCTACTACCAGATCAATCCCCAGAACCTGGCCTTCCGCCATTGCTCCGAGGTGACCCTGTGGATCTGCCCGGGCGGCACGAACACGGGCGCCACCAGTGAATGGAGCT
>DASYMT010000026.1:0-4271 GCA_036008925.1 Acidimicrobiales bacterium
CCACGCTCGACCCATCCTCGGAGTACTTCACCGCGTTGTCGACCAGGTTGGCCACGGCCGACACCACCTCCTCGAAGTCGCCGGGGAAGGCGGCGTCGACCACCTGGGCCACGTCCACCCGCACGCGGTTGCGCTCCGACAACGCCTGCTCGCGCGCCACCGCGGCGGCCACCACCTCGGCCGCCGACACCGGCACGTGAGGCCGCTCGGCCGCGGCCTCGATCCGGCTCAGGTCCAACAGGTCCTCGATGAGGTGGTGGGCCCGAGTGACCTCGACCGCCATGCGGCCCACCAGCCGGTGCACAGTCTCGGGGTCGGACTCGCCCTCCAGCGCCTCGACCAAGACCTCAAGCGCGCCCACGGGCGTGCGCAGCTCGTGGCTCACGTTCACCGCGAAGTCCCGCCGGATGCTGTCGAGCCTGCGCCGCTCCGACACGTCCTCCACCACGGCCAGCACGCCGCCCGACGGCAGCGGCGCGGCGGTGATCTCCACCGACCGGGCGGGCGGCCCGTGCAGCTCGAACGCCTCCCGGCGCTCGGCCGTGACCGGCTGGGCCAGCAGGGCGTCGACCTGGCCGCCGACCAGCGCGTCGACCTGGAGGTCGCCCACCGGCGACTTGGCCCGGGCGTTGCGGTGGACCTCCTCGCCCCGCTCGTCGCGCACCACCACGCCGATGGGCAGGGCGTCGAGGGCCTCGGTGAAGCGCTGGACCTCGCGCTCCAACTCAGCGGACCGCTCGACCGCCCGCGCCGCGGCCTGCTCGTGCTCGGCCAGCCGGGCCTTGAGCCGGGACCTCATCCGAACCGCCCGGTGATGTACGCCTCGGTCCGCTCGTCGTCGGGCTTGGTGAAGATCTTGGCCGTCTCCCCTACCTCGATCAGCTTCCCCGGCTCGCCGGGCCCGGCGATGGTGAAGAAGGCGGTCACGTCGCTTACCCGGGCCGCCTGCTGCATGTTGTGGGTGACGATGACGATCGTGTAGTCGTCTTTCAGCTCGGTGATGAGGTCCTCGATGGTGAGGGTGGAGATGGGGTCGAGGGCCGAGCACGGCTCGTCCATCAACAGCACCTCGGGCTCCACCGCGATGGCCCGGGCGATGCACAGCCGCTGCTGCTGCCCGCCCGACAGCCCCGCGCCCGGCCGGCCCAGCCGGGTCGACACCTCGCCCCACAAACCGGCCAGCCGCAGCGACCGCTCCACCGCCTCGTCGATCGCGCTCTTGGACCGCACCCCGTTGAGGCGCAGGCCCGCGGCCACGTTGTCCCGGATGGACATGGTGGGGAACGGGTTGGGCCGCTGGAACACCATGCCGATGGACCGGCGCACGTCGGTAGGGCTCACGTCCGGGCCGTAGATGTCCTCGCCGTCGAGGCGCACGCGGCCCTCCATGCGGGCGCTCGGCACCACCTCGTGCATGCGGTTGAGGGTGCGGATGAAGGTGGACTTGCCGCAGCCCGACGGGCCGATCAGCGCGGTGACCTGCTTGGGCTCGACGGTGAGGCTCACCCCTTCGATGGCCTTGTGGGCGCCGAACCAGGCGGTGACGTCCTCGGCCTCGATGCGCTTCGACATGCTGCTATCTCGCCTTCAACTGGCTGCGGCCCGCCACCGTACGGGCCACGACGGTCAACACCAACACGATCACGATAAGCGTGAGCGCGCCCGCCCACGCCCGCCTGATGGCCACGTCGAAGGCCGACCCGGCCTGGGCGAACACGTACAGGGGCAACCCCGACTGCGGCCCCTCGAAGGGCGAGGTGCGGATGGCGTCGAAGCCGAAGGCGGTGAGCAGCAGGGGGGCCGTCTCGCCGGTGACGCGGGCCACGGCCAGCATGACCCCAGTGGTGATTCCGGCCGAGGCAGTAGGCAGCACCACCGAGATGACCGTGCGCCAGCGGGGCACGCCCAGCGCGTAGGCGGCCTCCCGCAGTTCGTTGGGCACCAGCTTGAGCATCTCCTCGGCCGAGCGCACCACCACCGGCAGCATGAGCACGGCCAGGGCCAGCCCCGCTGCGAACCCGGAGAAGCCCTGGTGCAGGCCGAGCACCCAGAAGGCGAAGATGAACAGCCCGGCCACGATGGACGGGATGCCGGTCATCACGTCCACCAGGAAGCGCACGATGGAGCGCAGCGGGCCCTTGCCGTACTCCACGATGTAGATGGCGACCAGCAGGCCGAGGGGCACGGCCAGCAGGCTGGCGATGAACACCTGCTCCAGCGTGCCGATGATGGCGTGGTAGGCGCCGCCGGTGTCGTCGAGCGGCCCCACGCCCTTCATCGAGTGGCTGAGGAAGCCGACCGACAGGGCGTGGCTGCCCCGCGAGATCGTGTAGCCCAGCACGGCGGCCAGCGGCACCAGGGCGATGAGCACCGACAGGCCGAGCCCCGCGCAGGCGGCCAGGTTCACCAGCCGGCGTCGTCGGGCGACGGGCCGGGGCACGTTGGCGCCGATGGCCGTCACGGCTTGCCCTCGGCGGCCAGGCCGGTGCGGTACACCACGCCCCGGGCCACCACGTTCACGACAAGCGTGATGGCGAACAGGACGAGGCCCGACGCGATGAGGGCCTCGCGGCCGTGGGCCCCCGCCTCGCCGAACTTGGTGGCGATGTTGGCCGCGATGCTGTTGCCCCCTGGTTCGAGGATGTGGAAGTCGACCTTGAAGCTGGCCGCCAGCACGAGGGCAACGGCGATGGTCTCGCCCAGAGCCCGGCCCAGGCCCAGCATCACCGCGCCGACGATGCCGCCCCGGCTGTAGGGCAGCACGGCCAGTCGGATCGACTCCCACTTGGTGGCGCCCAGGGCCAGCGCCGCCTCGCGGTCGGCCACCGGGACCTGGCGGAAGACCTCGCGGGAGATGGCGGCGACGATGGGCAGCACCATGACGGCGAGCACCACCGAGGCCGCGAACAACGAGCGCCCGTAGGTGTTGGTGCGGCTGTCGAACAGCGGGATGAAGCCCAGCGTGCGGTCGAGGAACCGGCCCACCGGCACCAGCCGGGGCACCAGGTAGTACACGCCCCACAGCCCGTAGACGACGCTCGGCACGGCGGCCAGCAGGTCGATCAGGTGGCCCACCCAGCGACCCAGCCGGGGCGGGGCCAGCTCGGTGAGGAACAGAGCCGAGCCCAGGGCCACGGGCACGGCCAGCATCAGCGCCACAACGCTCGACACCACGGTGCCGAAGGCCAGGGCGGCGATGCCGAACCGGGCGGGCGCGGCATCGGGGAACCAGGTCTTCTCGGTGAGAAAGCCCAACCCCGCCCGCTGGAAGGCGGGCAGGGCGCGAGCCAGAAGGAAGAGAGCGATGGCGCTGATGATCACGAGCACGAGCAGGCCCGCGCCTTGGGTCATCCCGGCGAAGAGCGCGTCCCCCCGGCGTCCCGACCGCCCCCTGGAAGCGGGGGCGGTCAAGCGCCGATCGACTCGGCCGCGGTCGTGGCCTCCGTCACCAGGGTGGACGGCAGCGGGGCGTAGTACAGCTTGTCGGCACTGTTCTGGCCGGGGCCCACGGCGTAGAGGATGAAGGCCCTGAGCAGCTTGCCCTTGGCCGCGTCGGCGGGGCTCTTGGCCACGATCACATAGGTCGACGTGGTGATCGGGTACGCGGTCGGGTCGGTCGGGTCGGCCAAGGCGGCGGACACGTTCTTGCCCTCAGGCGGCGTGAAGGAGCCCGCCTTGTTCTTGATCTGGGCAATGCCCAGACCCGCGCCCTTGGCGAAGCTGACCTCGGCGTAGCCGATGGCGCCCTCGGTCTGCTTCACCGCGCCGGTCACGCCGTCGGAGCCCTTGGCCCCCTGGCCCGTGGGCCACGGCACGTCCTTGCCCGCGCCGTAGGTCCAGACGGTGGGCGCCTCCGTCTTCAGATAGGTGGTGAAGGCCGAGGTGGTGCCCGAGCCGTCGGAGCGGTGCACGACCTGGATGCCGGTGGAGGGCAGGGTCACGCCGCTGTTGTCGGCCTTGATGGCGGCGTCGTCCCACGTGGCGATCTTCCCCGCGAAGATGCCGGCCACCGTGGCGGGCGTGAGCTTCAGGCCGCTGACGCCCTTGAGGTTGTACTCGACTGCGATGCCGCCCGCCGACCACGGGATCTGAAGGACGGGGCCGCCTGCCTTGGCCTCGGCCGCCGTCTGCTCTTCTGGCTTGAGCTTCACGTCCGAGCCCGCGAAGTCGACGGTGCCCGCGATGAACTGCTGGATGCCGGCGCCGCTGCCCACGCCCTGGTAGTTGACGGTTGCGCCCGGGCAGGCCGAGCCGAAGTCCTTGATCCACTG
>DASYMT010000027.1:0-11128 GCA_036008925.1 Acidimicrobiales bacterium
CGTGGTGCACGGCGTGGTCGACGAGCTGGATGTCCACGACCACCTCATCCGGGTGGTGGTGGACGACGGGCTGCCGCCTGCCCAGGCCGACGAGCGCCGGGTGCGCCAGGTCCTGGAGCACCTGCTCGACAACGCCCGCAAGTTCTCGCCGCCGGGCTCGGAGATCGAGGTGCGGCTGGCCCGTTCTGGCGGGGGGTTGGTGGCCCTCTCGGTGGCGGACTCGGGCGGGGGCATCCCGGCGTCCGTGCAGCCCCGGGTGTTCGAGCGGTTCTTCCAGGTGGAGTCGTCGTCCACCCGGCAGGCGGGCGGGCTGGGGGTGGGGCTCTATCTCGTGCAGCGGCTGTGCGACCTGATGGGCGCGTCGGTGGAGGTGGCCAGCGAGGTGGGGCATGGGGCCCGGTTCACCGTGCGCATCCCGGTGGCGCAAAGCCTGGCGCCTGCCGGGCTCGGCCCGCCCTCGGGGCGCTAGGCCCGCAGCAGGCCGGCGCGGCCGGTTTGTCTCGGGCTAGGCGCGCAGCAGCTCGGCGACGAGGAAGGCCAGGTCGAGCGACTGGCGGGCGTTGAGGCGGGGGTCGCAGGTGGTCGTGTAGCGCACGTCGAGCTGGTCCTCCAGGATCTCCTCGGCCCCGCCCAGGCACTCGGTCACGTCGTCGCCGGTGAGCTCGATGTGCACGCCGCCGGGCCACACGCCCGCGGCCCGGCACACGGCGAAGAAGCCCTGGATCTCGGCCAGGACGTCGTCGAAGTGGCGGGTCTTGCGGCCGTTGCCGCTGGTGATCGTGTTGCCGTGCATGGGGTCGCAGGCCCAGACGACCGGGTGGCCTGCTTCGGCCACGGCCTCGACGATGGGGGGCAGCCCGGTGGTGACCTTGCCCGCGCCCATGCGGGACACGAGCGTGAGGCGGCCGGGGATGCGCTCGGGGTTGAGGACCTCGCACAGGGCCAGCGCTTGGTCAGGGTCGACGGCGGGGCCGAGCTTGACGCCGATGGGGTTGTGCACGCCCTTGAGGAACCCGATGTGGGCGCCGTCGAGCTGGCGGGTGCGCTCGCCGATCCAGAGCATGTGGGCCGAGCAGTCGTACCAGTCGCCGGTGAGCGAGTCCCGGCGGGTGAGGGACTCCTCGTAGCCGAGGAGCAGGGCCTCGTGCGAGGTGTAGAAGTCGACCTGCTGGAGGCGGGCCTCGGCCTGGAGGTCGATGCCGCAGGCCTTCATGAACCGCATGGCCCGCTCGATCTCGGCCGCGATGGCGTCGTAGCGCCGGCCCTCGCTGCTCGAAGCGACGAACTGCTGGTTCCACACGTGCACCTGGGACAGGTCGGCGAAGCCGCCCTTGGTGAAGGCCCGCAGCAGGTTCAGAGTGGAGGCCGACTGGTGGTAGGCCGCGACCAGTCGGTTCGGGTCGGGGATGCGGGCCTCCAGCGTGGGCGCGTCGTCGTTGACGATGTGGCCCCGGAAGGACGGGAGTTCCACGCCGCCGACCATCTCGGTGGGGGAGGACCGGGGCTTGGCGAACTGGCCCGCGATGCGGCCGACCTGCAGGACGGGCACGCCCGAGCCGTAGGTGAGCACCACCGCCATCTGGAGGATGACCTTGAGCTTGTCCCTGATGGCGTCGGCCGAGAACTCGTCGAACGACTCGGCGCAGTCGCCCGCCTGCAGGAGGAAGGCCCGGCCCGCGGCCACGTCGGCCAGATCGGCCTGGAGGTTGCGGGCCTCGCCCGCGAAGACCAGGGGAGGGAGGGCGGCCAACTGTTTCAAGGCCCGGTCGAGGGCGGCCTGGTCGGGCCAGTCGGGCTGCTGGGCGGCGGCCAGGTCGCGCCATGCGCTCGGCGTCCACGTCCCTTGGGCCTCGGCCTTGGCTGGGGTTGGGGTTGGGGTTGGTGTGGCCGCGGCGGCTGCGGCGGGCGCGGGGGTTGCAGCAGTTGCGGCGGCTGCGGGGGTTGCGGCGGGCGCCTCGTGCGCCTCGTGCGCGGCGTTCGACGCCCCCTCAGCCGACTGGCCGGGCGCTGTGCTCTTGGTCGGCTGGCTCGATGCCCTCGTTGTCTCGGACCCCGGTTCCACGGCCGTCAAGGTTGACACATGGCGGCGGGTTTTCTCGCAGCCTTGTGCTTTCAGCGGAACATGCCGACCGCGCCGAGCAGCGTGACGGCGCTCAGCATGAGCATCGTCTGACGGCGCAGCAGGCTGTGGACCTCGGTGCCGAGGTGGGCGATCTCCGTACGAAGTTCGGCGAAGCCGGTGTGCATCTCGCCCCGCAACGCGGCGAAGCCGGTGTCCATGTCGCCCCGCACGGCGGCGAGCCCGGCCGCCGTCTCGCCCCGCACTGCCGCAAGCCCGGCCGCGATCTCCCCCCGCACGGCGGCGAACTCCGCCCGTGTCTCCACCCGAAATCGCTCGATGTCGGCCTGGGTCAGGGCTTGCAGATGGTCCAGGTCGCGCTTGGTGGCCACGTCGGCCCAGCCCACGGGCGGGAGGTGCTCCATCAGCGTTGTCGCCTGCTCGTCACCGAGCACCTCCTCCAACCGCTGGTACAGCCGATGTCGCGCGTCCTCGGTGATTGCCACCGTCTCCTCCTTGTCGGGCGTCTGCCTTCCGAGAGGGGAACCGGGGCTCCCGATAGCGCCTGTGAGGGCGTGCGGCTGACACTACAAATCCGACACGTTGGATGCCTCGTATTTTTTGAGGATGACGAAGAGTAGCATCATCCACCCCCCGCAGCCGCGGCCACCAGGGGCATGACCCGGTAGGCAATCTGCTCCGAGAGGGCGATCACGGTCGTCGCCCTGTCGATTCCCTGGACCTCGAGGATCCGGTTGATTACCTCCTGCAGGTGGTCGTTGCTGCGGGCCACCACCCGGCAGTGCAGGTCGCCCTGTCCCGTCGTGGCGTGGGCTTCCAGCACCTCGGGGAGGTCGATCAGATGCGACACCACGTCCTGGAGCCGCCCTTGGGCGATCTCCAACGTCGTGAAGGCGAGCACCGAATACCCCAGCCCCCGTACGTCGATGTCCGGACCGAAGCCAGTGACCACCCCCCGGCGCTGGAGTTTGTCCAGCCGGGCCTGCACCGTCCCTCGGGCCACCCGCAACTGCCGGGCCAGTTCGAGGACTCCCGCCCGGGGCGACGCGGCCAGCGTGCGGATGAGGCTTCCGTCCAACGGGTCGATCGTCCTGGGCAACATGACCAAACCGTACTGCTCGTTGCCACAATGCCTGGCCATATTGCCTAGGAAATTGACGCTGTCTTGACCTATCAAGCCAATACCAAGACCATAGACAGTACAGTTTGGCTACCAGGAGTGACGCGTCATGACCCTGACTGCAGAACACGACACTCGCACTCGCACTGCCGACCTCGCCGCCTTCCGGGCCCGCGTCGACGAGGTTGTGGGGTCCCATCCCGTCGTGGTCGACAACCGTTACACCACGTGGTTCGCCACGGGCCCGGCTGATCGCCAAGAGGTGTGCCACCTCACCGTCCAGTTCTCCGTGTTCAGCCACCTGTTCGTGGAGGCCCAACTTCGCAAGGTCATCAATGCGGCCGACATCGACTCCTATCGGGCGGGCAAGGAGATCTTGATGAACGAGCTCGGGGTGGTCTTCAACGGCCGCTCCGACGACGAGGGGATCGCCACAGAGGGCACGGTCGACGGGAGCCGTTACCGCCATCCGGCTGCCCATTTCGAATGGCTGCTGCGCTTCGCCCGCCCGCTGGGGCTGGAGTTCGCCGACCTGGGCAAGCGGCGCCACGCCACCCCGGCCACGATGCACTTCTGCGACGAGCTCCTCCGGGTCTACGGCTCCGAGGACGCGTCCACGGCGGAGGGCGCGTCGTATGCAGTCGAGCACTGGGCCGCGGCGGGCTTCTGGAAGGAGCTCATCGCGGGCCTCCGCGCCTTCAAGCAGCGTGAGTGCCCAGAGCTGCACCTCGGCTTTTGGACCTGGCACGACAAGGTCGAGGACCAGCACGCGGCCCACACCAGCGAAGAACTCGACGAGGCCTTCTTTACCGAGGGCTTCAACGAAGAGCGCTTCCTCCAGGGGGCGGCGGAGATGCTCGATGGCGTCAAGGCCTTCTGGGACGGGCTCGACGCCGACCGAGCGGGGGCGGCCGAGGGCAGGATTCGGCCCGAGGCGGACCAGACGAGCGCCGGAGTAGCCCGATGACCGCCACGCTGGGACATCAGCCGACGACGAACCCGGCCGTACCGACCGCAGGCTCGGCCACCCTCGGGTCGGACGCGGCTGTACCGACCGCAGGCTTGGCCGCCCGCTCGTCGGACCCGGCCGCATCGACCGCGGACCTCGTCGTGCCCACGCCGGACCCGGCCACCACGAGCCCGGCCAGTCTGTTCCTCGGCTGGGACCACCTCGAATGGAGGGTCGGCAACGCGCGTGCCTTCACCGCATTCCTCTGCTCCGCCTTCGGTTTCGAGGCCACCGCCTACGCGGGGCCCGAGACCGGCGTCCTCGACCGTGTGTCGTGGGTGGTCGAGCAGGGCGCCATCCGCTTCGTGATCACCGGGGCGCTCGGGCCGGATTCGCCGATCGCCCAGTCGGTCAAGACCCACGGCGACGGCGTGTACGACGTGGCCATCAGCGTCACCGACGCGGCCGCGGCCTACGACGCCGCTCTGGCCCGGGGTGCTGTGGGCCTGGACGCCCCAGCGGTCCACGAGGACGACACGGGAAAGCTGGTGCGCGCCTCTATTGCTGCGTATGGAGACACGCAGCACTCGTTCGTCGAGCGCGCCGCGTACAGCGGCCCCTATGCACCCGGCTTCACCACGGAGAACCTGCCGCCGCTGTTCACGGCGCACCCGACCAACCTGCAGCTCATCGACCACTGCGTCGCCAACGTCGCCAAGGGCGAACTGGACGGCTGGGTCGACTTCTACCGCAGGACGCTTGGCTTCGACCAACTCGTCCACTTCGACGACGAGCAGATCTCCACCGAGTACTCGGCCCTCATGTCGACCGTCGTCTGGGACGGGTCGAAGATCGTGCTTCCGATCAACGAGCCCGCCGACGGCCTTCGCAAGAGCCAGATCCAGGAGTACATCGACTTCTACGGCTGCGCCGGCGTGCAGCACATTGCGATGCGGACGGACGACATCGCGTCGACCGTGAGTGCGCTCCGAGCAAGAGGGGTCCGGTTCCTGCGGGTCCCCGACGCGTACTACCAGGACGTGCGGGCCCGTTTGCACGACCTTGACTTGCCGTGGGACCGGCTTCAGGAGCTCGGCATCCTGATCGACCGGGACCACGACGGGTACCTGTTGCAGATCTTCACCGAGATGGTGACCGATAGGCCAACGGTTTTCTTCGAGATCATCCAGCGCGAGGGCGCCAAAGGCTTCGGCGCGGGGAACTTCAAGGCCCTGTTCGAGGCCATCGAGCGCGAGCAGGCCCGGCGGGGCAACCTGTAGCGCCCGACTGCCGACTGCCGACTGCCGACCTGGCAACCCCGAACGCCGACCGCCGACCCCGACCCTGGCAACCCCGAGGCCAGGCGACCCGGGAACCTTTGTGAGTGGCCTCACTGCGTCGCGCGGGAAACCGGCACAAGCGGCTACCCGCGGCCAGCATCGGCGCGGACGGCGGGCAGGAGTGGCTAAACGGGTCTCGCGGCAGCGCGCGGCCAGCTCGCCAAGGGGCCAGCACGGCGTCCGGGTCCGACGTGCGGGACGCGGCATCCAAACGGCGGGACCGTGAGCGAGCCAGCAGCCCGATCAGCGAGAACCCGAGAACCCGTCGTCGGTCCGCGCTCGCACAACACACCACCACCTCCAGGCAGCCCGCCCGGCCATCCCTCACCACCCTGGACAGGTCAGGGGAGGGGCCCCGTGGGCTTGCGTCCCCCGTCTTCGAGCGGGTTTGCCTTGGTCGAGAGTCGGCCCTCATCGGCCCGGCCACGCTCTGCGTCCCAACGCCGTGAAACGGCCCGGCCGGACAATGGGCGGGTGGCGGTCAGGGCCGTTGCCGCGCCAGGCGGACGGCCTAGGCTGCGCCCATGACGAAGCCCTTCCGTTTCGGCGTGCAGTCCCAGTTGGCATCGGATGGCAAGGCGTGGCGGGACCGGGCCAGGCAGGTCGAGGACATGGGGTACGCCACATTCTGGATCCCCGACCACTTCGGCGAGCAGTGGGGACCCATCGCCGCCCTCACCGCCGCGGCCGACGCCACCACCACCCTGCGGGTCGGCGCCCTGGTCTTCGACAACGACTACCGCCACCCGGGGATGCTGGCCAAGGAGATGGCCACCCTCGACATCCTGAGCGACGGCCGCATGGAGTTCGGCATCGGCGCGGGCTGGATGAAGAGCGACTACGAGGAGTACGGCCTGCCCTACGACTCGCCCGGCACCCGAATCGACCGCATGATCGAGGGCCTGGCCGTCATCAAGCAGATGTGGACCGAGGGCGTGGCCAACTTCGAGGGCAAGCACTACCGCTACACCAACGCCAAGGGCGAGCCCCGGCCCGTCCAGCAGCCCCACCCGCCCGTGCTCATCGGCGGCGGCGGCAAGCGCATGCTCACCTACGCGGCCCAGCAGGCCGACATCGTGGGCTTCAACACCAAGCTCACCGCGGGCTACGTCGGCCCCGAGGCGGCGGCCGAGGCCACGCCCGAGAAGTTCCGGGAGCGGGTCGAGTGGGTCAGGCAGGCCGCGGGCGACCGCCTGGAGCACCTGGAGTTCCAGTGCTGGACCGGCTTCTGCTTCGTCGACCAGGACAAGCAGGCCATCGCCGAGATGATCGCCCCCATGTTCGGCCTGGAGCCCGAGGTCGCCCTCGAAGTCCCGATCGTCATGGCAGGCACCGTCCCCGAGATCATCGAGACCCTCCAGCAGCGCCGCGAGGAGTACGGCTTCAGCTACTGGTGCGTGCCGGGCGACGCCTACGAGGCCATGGCCCCGGTCGTGGCCAAGCTGGCGGGCACGTAGGCCGTCAGAGAGCAAACAGAGAGCAACAGGTGCGGCTCGGCATCCTGGGGGGCACCTTCGATCCCGTCCACGTCGGGCATGTGGCCGCGGGCGCCAGTGCCCGCCACGTCCTCGGGCTCGACCGCGTGCTGTTCGTCGTGGCCCACTCGCCTTGGCAGAAGGCGGGCCGCGCCATCGCCCCGGGTGAGGATCGCTTCGCCCTGGTCGAGGCCGCCCTCGACGGTATCGACGGCATCGAGGGCCTAGAGGCCAGCCGCATCGAGCTCGACCGCGGCGGCGTCACCTACACGGCCGACACCCTGGCCGCCCTCCACGACCAGGACCCGGCGGCCGAGCTGTTCCTCATCGTCGGCACCGACGTGGCCGACGACCTCCACACCTGGGAGCGGGTGGACGAGATCAAGGCCCTGGCCACCCTGGCCGTGGTGACCCGGCCCGGCGCGCCCGTCGTCCCCCTCCCCGGTTGGCGCACCGCCTCGGTGGAGATGCCCCTGCTCGACGTGTCGAGCACCGAACTGCGCCGATGGGCGGCCGAGGGCAGGCCGCTCGACGGGCTCGTGCCCCCTGCTGCGGTCCGCTTGCTGCGCGAGCGCGCTCTGTACTCTGGCCACGGATGACGCTCCAGGACGAGACGACGTTGGTGGCCCCCAGCCAGGCCGACCACGCCGACGCCGACCACGCCGACGACCTGGCCATCCCCCTCCCGGAGCTGACCCGCAAGGCCGGGACCCGCAGGCGCCGCAAGGAGCGTCGACGGGAGCGGCTGCGCCAGGCCCTCCTGGGCACCGCGGCCCTCGCCGCCGCCGTCCTGCTCGTGACCATCGTCGTCAAGGTCTGGCCCGATGCCAGGCCGCACACGCAGGCGGCAGGCCAGAAGGCGGCCGCGGCCGCCCCGGCCGCGTCGCCCGCCGTGCTCCTCGCCCAGCAGGACGGGGCGGGCAACGCGGTGTCGCTCATGCTGCTGGTGCCCGCGGCCAAGGACAAGGGCGGCAGCCTCGTCCTCATGCCGCCCGGGGCCATGACCGAGGTGGCGTCGCTCGGCCTGGAGCCGGTGGGCAAGTCCCTCGGCCTGGGCGGGGCCCAGCGCCTCGACGCCACGGTGGAGAACCTCCTCGGCGCGTCGATCGGCGAGGTCCTGGTCTACGACGACGCCCGCCTCACCGCCCTGGTCCAGCCCGCCGGGCCCCTCAACGTCCGGCTGGTCAAACGGCTGGAGCAGGTGGCCCCGGGCGGCCAGGTCAACGTGCTCTACGAACCCGGCCTGCACAAGGTGCAGCCCGCGGAGGTGCCGGCCCTCCTGTCGGTCAAGGGCCAGAGCACCGACCTCGACCGGCTGGTACGCCAACAGGCGTTCTTCGAGGCCTGGCTGGCCCGCATGAAGGAGCAGCCTGCGGCCGTCCCGGCCACCCCGCCGGGGCTGCGCAAGGCCATCGTCGCTCTGCTGGCCGGCCCGGTCACCGCCCGGGTGCTTCCCGTGCAGTCGCTGGGCACCACCGAGGACGGCGAGCTGTACCAGGTCAACGGGGCCGAACTGCGGGACCTGGTGGGCAACGTCTTCCCCGGGCCCCGGCCGGGCGCAGCCGTGCGCCCCCGGCTCCAGGTCCTCAACGGCACCGGCGCCGTCGGCCTGGCCCAGCGCACGGCCGACCGCCTCCTGCCCGCCGGGGTGGAGGTCACCCTCACCGGGAATGCCGGCCGGCTGGATTACGCGGAGACCCAAATCGTGTTCTACCGGCGGGGCGACCAGCCTGTGGCCGAACGGGTACAGAAGGCACTGGGGGTCGGCCGGCTCGTGTTGAGCCGCAATCCCCTGGACGTGGTGGACGTGACCGTGATCGTGGGAAGGGACTTTCAGCCTCAGTGACCAGTGACAGCCGTTCAGTCGATCTCGCCGTGGTGGCAGCCCGGGCCGCGGCGGGCAAGAAGGGTGAGGACGTCGTCGTGCTCGAAGTGGGCGCCGTGCTGGCCATCACCGACACCTTCGTGATCACGAGCGCGGGGAACGACCGGCTCGTGCGCACCATCGCCGAGGAGGTCGAGCGGCTGGTGAAGGAGGCGGGCGGCCCCGGGCCGCTGCGCGTCGAGGGGAAGAACGACGCCCGCTGGGTGCTGCTCGACTACGGCGACTTCGTGGTCCACGTCTTCCTCGACGAGGTCCGGCGCTACTACGACCTCGAACGGCTCTGGTCCGACGCGCCGAAGGTCGACTGGGCCGAGGACGGCGCCGACAGCGGCCCGCCCGAGAAGCAGGCGGCTACGAGCTGACGGCCACGGCCGACGCCTCCAGGGTGTCGAGCCAGTGGGTGGTGTGGGCGTAGCCCTGGTTGGCCAGCCTGCGGGAGTGGCGGAAGTCGTCGTAGCGCAGCTTGCCCGGGTCCACGCCCGGCAGCACCAGCATCTCCACCCCCTCGGGGGGCTCGTGCACCTCGCGCAGGAACCGGTGGTTGCGGGCGATGGAGAACGACTGCACCAGCACGTCGAGGGGCTTGCGGGGGACGGGCCGGGGCCGCTCGAAGTTGCCCACGTGGAAGACCACGATCCGGGTGGCGCCCAGGAGCAGGGCCCGGGAGATGGGCACGTTGTCGACCACGGCGCCGTCGATGAGCAGCTCGCCGTCGATCTCCACCGGCGGGAAGACGGCGGGCAGCGCGGCGGAGGCGAGGATGGGCTCCACCACCGGGCCGGTCGAGAACCAGCGGTCGTGGCCCGTGGTCAGCGACGTGGCCACCACGTGGAGCGGCAGCGGGAACTCCTCGAACGCCTGATAGGGGAGGTGGTCCTGCAACAGCCTTCGCAGCCCGTCGTTGGGCTGGAGGGACTGGCCCCGGTGGGTGAGCAGCCGGATGCTGGAGAGGCGGCCCGCCGGGCCGATCACGTCGTCCTTGATGGACATCCAGATCTCCCGCAGCTTTTCCATGCCGGGCATGGTCGGGTCGGCCGCCACGGCCGCGGCGTTGAGGGCGCCCACCGAGCAGCCGATGACGACGTCGGGCTTGATGCCCCGCTCGATCACGGCCTGCAGCATCCCCACCTGGATGGCCCCCAGGTTGCCGCCTCCGCCGAGGACGAACGCCGTGCGCGGGCCATGGCCGTGCATGTGGTCGTCGGCCTGGTCGTGTCGCCGGGCCCAAGGCAGATGCAGGATCGACATACGGCGCCCCTCCTTTGCCGTATCGCAAGTAGAGCGCCGTCCGGGGTGTCCTGGCAATGGCCCATCTGCGCCATTTCGCCTGGTCACCGGGTCTAGTCCCGCCCGACGCCCCGTATGCTGGTCCCTCTTCGGGGGAGCCGGGCGGACGGTACGAAGCGAGGTGCGCGTGGAGCGGTTGGTCGTACGGGTCGAGGCCATGCTCGGCGCGCTCGACGAGGCGGTCATCGCCACCGACCTCCAAGGGACCATCGTCTACTGGAACCCCGCGGCCGAGCGGCTCTACGGATGGCGGCGGGACGAGGCTGTGGGGCGTAAGGTCCACGAGCTCGTCGTCCCCGAGGGCGCATTCGACAAGGCCGAGGAGATCCTCGACGCGGTGCGGGCGGGCCGGCGCTGGTCGGGTGAGTTCGCGGTGAGCCGCCGCGACGGCACCGTGTTCCTGGCCTCGGTCACCGACAGCCCGGTGCTCGGTGAGGACGGGTCCGTCGTCGGCATGGTCGGCGTGTCGAGCGACGTGGGCGAGCGGCGCTGGAACGACGCGCAGCGCAGGCCCGACGGCGAGGGGCTCGAGCTGGCCCTGGCCGCGGCCCGGGTGGGCACCTGGCGGTCGGACCTCGACACCGGCGCGGTGGCGTGGGACAACGCCATGCACGCGCTGTTCGGCGTGGCCGCGGGCGGCTTCGGCGGGACGGTCAAAGCGTGGTTCGACCTGGCTCATCCCGATGACCGGCCTGCGCTGAAGGGCACGCTGGAGCGGGCGGCCGAAAGCGGCGAGTTCGCCTTGGAACACCGGGTGCTATGGCCCGACGGGTCGGTGCGGTGGATCGAGGGCCGGGGCCGCATCACCCTCGACGAGGAGGGACGGCCGACCGGCAGCGTCGGCGTGGCCGTCGACGTCACCGATCGCAAGGTGGCCGAGCAGGCCCTGCGGGCCGAGCACCAGATCGTGGAGACCCTGCACCACATCGGCCGGTCGCTGGCCGCCGAGCTCGACCTCGAACGCATCGTGCAGGCGGTGACCGACGCGGCCA
>DASYMT010000028.1:0-5284 GCA_036008925.1 Acidimicrobiales bacterium
ACGTCGGCCCAGTTGGAGGCGCTCAGCGGGCTTCGAGGATGACCAGCGGGATCTCGCGGTCCGTGCGCTCCTGATAGCCCGCGTACCCCTTGTAGGTGGCGGTGATGACCGGCCACAGCCGCTCTTTCTCCTCGGACGTGGCCGTGCGGGCGGTGAGCGTGCGGGTGGTGCGGCCTTGCACCACCTCGACCTCGGGGTTGGCCTGGAGGTTGAGGTACCAGGCCGGGTGCTTGGGGTGGCCGCCCTTGGAGGCCACGAGCACGACCGCGTCGCCCTCGGTGAAGTAGGTCAGCGGCGTGGTGCGCTTCTGGGCCGACTTGCGGCCGACGGTGGTGAGCAGCAGCACGGGCATGCCCATCATGCGGCCGCCGATCTTGCCGCCGGTCAGCCGGTAGAGGGCCTCGTGGGTGGTGGTGACGGTCTTGAAGAGGATGTCGGGGGGGTCAGGCCGGCGCATCAGCAGCCTCCGGGGCGGGGAAGCGGACGTAGGTGTCGATCAGCAGCCTGCCCAGCTCGGCGTCGGACAGGCCGTGGTCGGGCGAGGCGAGCACGGCCCGGTCGCACAGGTCGGCGGTGAGGCGGTCGAGGATCATGGCCAGGGTGAGGTCGTCGGTGTGGGCCGACCAGGCCGCCCGCTCGGCCTCGTCGACGAAGCAGTAGGCCTTCCACGACAGCGAGTACCTGATCTCGTCGGCGCGGTGGGTGGCGATGGTGTTGCCGTCGGCGTCGCGCACCGACCAGGTGTCGCCGTCGCCGTCGCCGCCGGCGTCGTCGAGGAACAGGCGCATGCCGGGCCGCAGCGTCTCCATGGCCGACTCGTCGCCCAGCACCCGGTCCACGCCGTGGAAGACGCTGTCGGTGTCGACCATGACCGCGGTGTTGTGCTTGGGCGCGTATACGGCGGGGTCGCCCGTCGGGCCGTCCGGGTAGTAGGCGAACTCGCCTCCCTGGCCGCCGCCGAAGTAGCTGACCGCGGTGGCGATGGGCATGCGCCAGTCGTCGAACAGGCCCGCGTGGTGCATGACCACGAGCAGCCACTGGGGGACGGCCTTGCGACTGGCGCCGCGGAACTCGGGCACGTCGGTGTGGACGGCCAGCTCCTGTCCGGGCAGCAAGATGTTGGCGTAGACGATGGCGGGGACGATCACCGGGCGGTCGTGCAGGGCGCGGGCGGCGTCGAGCAGGCGGTCGTGGTTGTAGAAGCCGACGATGCCGGGGGCGGTGACCTCGGTGCCGTAGGCGTAGGTCTCGCGGAAGTAGTTGGTGCGGGCGGCCAAAACGGACTTGGACTCGCCGTTGCGGCCGAAGCGCCCGCCGGTCCGGACGAAGTTCACGGCTGCGTCGTAGCGCTGGGCCAGCTCGGGGGCGAAGCGGGCGGGCGCAGACTCGTTGCTGTACAGGCCGTAGCTGGGGAAGGTCCGCCACACCTCCACCACGGCTTCGGCGTCGTCCTCCGGGAGGAGGGGGTCGAGCACCATGAGCGGGGTCATGGGGGGGACGTTACGCGGTGCCGCTTATCCCGTGTAGTGGTGCGCGATCTCGTCCCGGATGCGGCGGGTGACCTCGTCGGGCGGGCCGGTGCCGTCGACCTCGGCCAGGATGCCCCGGCTGCGGTAGAAGTCGAGGAGGGGCGCGGTGGACTCGGCGTAGACGGCCAGGCGGTGCTTGATGGTGTCGTCCTCGTCGTCCACCCGGCCGAGGGCCATGCCCCGGTCGAGCAGGCGCCGGACCAGCTCGTCCTCCGGCACGTCGATCGACACGACCACGTGGAAGGTGCGCCCGTTGGCCGCGCCCCAGTCGTAGGCCGCCTTGGCCTGGCCCAAGGTGCGGGGGAAGCCGTCGAGGATGAAGCCCTCCATGGGCTCGGGGCCGTTCAGGAGCAGGAGCACGAGTTCGAGGACCAGGCGGTCGGGGACCAGCTCGCCCCGGTCCATGTACGACTGGGCCTCCTTGCCGAGGGGGGTCTGGTCCCGGACGTGCTCGCGCAGGGCGTCGCCCGTGGCCAGGTGGGGGACGCCGTAGGCCTCGGACAGGCGCTCGCCCTGGGTGCCCTTGCCCGCGCCGGGAGGGGCGAGGAGCAGGGCGCGCAGCACGGGGGGAGCCTATTGGGTGGCGAGTGGCGCCGTACCGGCCCGGTGTTGCTCCTGTTGCCAACGTTGAGGTGAGATCCGACCGGAAACGGTCGGATTCCGATCTCACGTTTGGAATGGGTGGAGCGGACGACGGGATTCGAACCCGCGACCCCAACCTTGGCAAGGTTGTGCTCTACCAACTGAGCCACGTCCGCAAGAAGCGCGGTCAGCTTATCAGGAGCGCTTGGCCCGGCCAGCCGCCCTCTTCGCGGGCGCAGCCGCCTTCTTGGCCGGACCGGGCCGGCCCGGGCGGTCGGCCGCCTTCTTCAACTCCTCCAGGGCGTCGTTGAGGTAGTGGGCGATGTTCCACACCTTGGGCACCGTCTCCCGGCACGCCACCAGGCCGAAGAACATCTGGCCCATGTAGCTCATCACCGTGATGTTGAGCCCGCCCCCGTCGGCGATCGGCCCCATCGGGTACATGGCCACCATCCGGGCCCCGGCCGAGTACAGCGGGAACCCCGGCCCGGGCACGTTGGAGATGGTCACGTTGAAGAACGGGTTGTGCCGGTCGGCCAGCCGCATGGACGAGTACAGCCGGGCCGCCCGGGCCGCCACCGCGGGGGCCGCGAACTCGGTCCAGTCGGTGAGGAACTCGGCCCCGATGGCCTTCTCCTGGTCCTTGGCGTGCACGGTCCCGGCCGAGATGGCGTGCAGCCGCTCCACCGGGTCGTCGATGTCGGTGGCCAACGACACGAGCATGGACGACACCCGGTTGCCCATGGCCCCCTTCTGGTCCTCGGTCCGCACCGACACCGGCACCATGCCCACCAAGGGCTTGTCGGGCGCCTCCCCCTCATCGGCCAGGTACTGCTTGAGCGCCCCCGCGCACAGGGCAAGGACCACGTCGTTCACCGTGCCGCCCAGGGCGTTCTTCACCTGCTTCACCTCGTCGAGGGCGACCGACGTGTAGGCGAAGCGCCGATGCGGGGTGATCGAGGTGTTGAGCGACGTGCGCGGCGCGCTGAACGGCGCAGGCGGCGGGTTCACACCCGGCCTGCGGTTGCGCTGGCGCAGGCCCCACGCCATCTCCAGGGTGCGACGGGCCGACTTCAGGGCCAGCAGGGGCTGGCGGGCCAGCGACCGCGCCGCGTACAACACCAGCTCGACGTCGGTGGGCTCCCGGTCGGCCTTCCACTCCTTGCGCTTCTCCTCTGGAACCGGCGCAGGCTCGGCCTGGAGGTCCAGGAGGTTGACCGTCAGCTCGGCCCCCGACACGCCGTCGATGGCCGCGTGGTGGGTCTTGGTGACCGTGGCGATCATGCCGTTCTCCAGGCCCTCGACCACGTACATCTCCCACAGCGGGCGGCGGCGGTCGAGCGGCCTGCCGTGCACCTCGGCCGCGAACTCGGCCAGCTCCTGATCGCCGCCGGGGGCGGGCAGGGCGGCCCGGCGCACGTGGTAGTCGAGGTCGAAGTCGGGGTCCTCGATCCACAGCGGGTGGTGGATCTGGAACGGCACCTCTACCAGCCGGCGCCGGAACGGAGGCAGCAGCGGCAGCCGCTCCTCCACCAGGGCCCGCATCCTCTCGAACGAGTACCCGCCCGGCACGGTCGAAGGGTCGAAGACGCACGTCGACGCCACGTGCATGTGGATGTTGGGCGTCTCCAGGTACAGGAAGGTCGCATCGAGCCCAGTCAGTCGTTGCATCTGGACATTCTCCCCTTATTTCAGCAATCGAGACAGTCGACGGTCGGCGAGCGGCTTGCCGCCGGTCTGGCACGTCGGGCAGTACTGCAACGACTTGGTGGCGAAGCTGACCTCGCGCACGGTGTCCCCGCACACGGGACAGGCCTGGCCCGTGCGGCCGTGCACCCGCAGGCCCGACTTCTTCTCCGACTTCAGCCCCGCCGCGGGCAGCCCGGCCGAGCGCTCCACCGCGTCGCGCAGCACCGACTGCAGTGCGGCGTGCAGCCTCGCCACCTCGTCCTCGGTGAGCTTCGCCGCCTGTTTGAAGGGCGACAGCCTGGCCATGTGCAGCGCCTCGTCCGAGTAGGCGTTGCCCACGCCCGCGATCAGGGTCTGGTCGACCAGCACGCCCTTCACCTGGTGGTTGCCCGCCCGGGCGAGGATGCGGCCCAACTCGGCCGCGTCGAACAACGGGTCCAGCGGGTCGGGGCCGAGGCGGGCGATGCCGGGCACCTCGTCGAGCGAGCGCACCACGTACACGGCGAGGCGCTTCTCGGTGCCCGCCTCGGTGGCGTCGAAGCCCGCGTTGTGGTCCAGCCGGACCCGCAGGGCGAGCGGCCCCTTGCCCGGCTTGACCCGGGCGGGGGACATGGCGCCCGCCCACTTCACCCACCCGCCCCGGGCCAGGTGCAGCACCAGCCAGTAGGGCCCGATCTGGAGGCAGAGGAACTTGCCCCGGCGGGTGGCGCGGTCGACCGACAGGCCGTGCAGCGCGTCGAGCGGCGGGTCGTAGGTCTTGAGGGCGGAGATGGCGGCCAGCTCGACCCGCTCGACCGTGCGCCCGCCCGCCGCCTCGCCCAGGAAGCGGGCCAGCGACTCGACCTCGGGCAGCTCCGGCACAGGCTGAGCCTACGATCGGCGCCGTGCTCGTGTGGATGGACCTGGAGATGACTGGCCTCGACCCGGCCCGTCACGTGATCGTGGAGATCGCCACCCTGGTGACCGACGACGACCTGGCCGTCGTGGCCGAGGGGCCCGACGTGGTGGTCCAGGCCCCGGCCGACGCCCTCGGCCTCATGGACGACGTGGTCCGCAAGATGCACACCAAGAGCGGCCTGCTCGACGCCATCGGCACGTCGACCGTCTCGTTGGAGGAGGCGGGCCGCCTCACCCTCGACTTCATCAAGCAGCACGTGCCCGAGCCCCGCACCGTCCCGTTGTGCGGCAACTCGATCGGCACCGACCGGCGCTTCCTCGCCCTCCATCTCCCCCAGGTGGAGGACTACCTGCACTACCGCTCGATCGACGTGTCGACCATCAAGGAGCTGGCCCGGCGCTGGTACCCGGAGGCGGTGGCCGTCGCCCCCGAGAAGAAGGGCGGGCACCGGGCCATGGACGACATCCGGGAGAGCGTGAAGGAGTTGCAGTACTACCGGGAGGCGGTGTTCCGCCCTACGACGCCAGCTCCTTCACCTGCTCCACCAGCTTGACCGGGTCGCCGCCCACCGGCAGCACGTTCAGCA
>DASYMT010000029.1:0-4017 GCA_036008925.1 Acidimicrobiales bacterium
CGCCGAGACGGCAGCGGTCGACCGGGACCCGTGGCCCCGCTCCCCCCCCCAACCCCCTCGCGACACCCCGCCCACCTCCGCCCCCGGGGAGCCGACCGCCGCAGCGAGCGCGCCTCCCCGCTCGCTGCGCCGGCTTCCCCGGGGGGCGGCCAGCGCCATGGCCGCAGCCGCCATCGCCCTGGCCGCAGGCGGCGTCGGCGGCGCCATCGGCGTGCGCACGGCCAAGCACGACAACCCGAGCGCAGCCGGCACCGGCACCAGCACCGTCCGCCTCGTCAACCCCAGCTCGCCCGGCGCCTCCACCATCCCGGCCACCGGCCTGAGCGTGAAGGCCATCCTCACCAAGGTCGAGCCCGCGGTGGTCGACATCCAGGCCCGCGGCGCCCGGGGCGTGGGCCAAGGCACCGGCATCGTGGTCGACGCGGCCCAGGGCATCGTCGTCACCAACGCCCACGTAGTCGAGGGGGGCACCACGATCACCCTCACCGCCCCCACCGACAAGCAGGCCCGCAGCGCCACCCTCGTCGGGGCCGACAGCACCAAGGACATCGCCGTGCTCAAGGTCGACGGCACCAACCTGGTCGCCGCCGAACTGGGCGCCTCGGCCGACGTGCAGGTCGGTGACGACGTGGTCGCCATCGGCAACGCCCTCGGCCTGCGGGGCGACCCCAGCGTGACCCGGGGCATCGTCAGCGGCCTGGGCCGCTCGGTGGGCGACCTCACCGGCATGCTCCAGACCGACGCGGCCATCAACCCCGGCAACTCGGGCGGCCCCCTCGTGAACGCCAGCGGCCAGGTGATCGGCATCAACACCGCCATCGCGGGCCAGGCCCAGAACATCGGCTTCGCCATCCCCATCGACACCGTGCGGTCGATCATCACCCAGATCACCGGCGGCCAGCCCGCCGCCCCCACCTCCTTCCTGGGCGTGGCCACCACCGACGCCACCGACGGCTCGCCCGGCGCCGTGGTGCAGCAGCTCACGGCAGGCAGCCCGGCCGACCAGGCGGGCATGAAGCTCAACGACCGCATCGTCAGCGTGGACGGCGCCAACGTGCCGGGCTCAGCCGAGCTGCGGGGGATCGTGCAAGCCCACAAGGTCGGCGACACCGTCAAGGTCGTCGTCGTGCGGGACGGACAGGAGAAGACGTTGAACGTGAAGCTCGGGAGCCGGTGATGCGCAAAGACGAAGCCCTCCAGGAGGACGACGCCGCCACCCTCGAACGGGTCCTGTTCGAGATCAAGCGGGTGGTGGTCGGGCAGGACCGGGTCATCGAGCGCCTGCTCGTGGCCTTCCTGGCCCGGGGCCACTGCCTGCTGGAGGGGGCGCCCGGCCTGGCCAAGACGCTGGCGGCCGAGACGCTCGCCACCGTGGTCGGCGGGTCGTTCGTACGCATCCAGTTCACGCCGGACCTGGTCCCCAGCGACCTGGTCGGCACCCGCATCTACCGCCCGTCCACCGAGGCTTTCGACATCGAGCTGGGGCCCGTGTTCGCCAACGTGGTCCTGACCGACGAGATCAACCGCGCCCCGGCCAAGGTCCAGTCGGCGCTGCTCGAGGTCATGGGCGAGCACCAGGTCTCGATCGGCGGCACCACCCACAAGGTGCCGGACCCCTTCCTCGTGCTGGCCACCCAGAACCCCATCGAGCACGAGGGCGTGTACCCCCTGCCCGAGGCCCAGCGCGACCGCTTCCTCATGAAGGTCCTCGTCGGCTACCCCGACGCCCGCGAGGAGGCCGACATCGTGCGCCGCATGGGCGTCGACCCGCCCCACGCCTCGCCCATCCTCAACCCGGCCCGCCTCCTCCAGCTCCAGCGGGCGGCCGACGCGGTGTTCGTCCACGACGCGGTGCTCGACTATGCCGTGCGGCTGGTCATGGCCACCCGCAACCCGCAGGACCACGGGCTGGCCGACATCAAGCCGCTCATCGCCCACGGGGCCAGCCCTCGCGCCAGCCTCGGCCTGGTCGCCGCGGGCCGGGCCATCGCCCTGCTGCGGGGCCGCAACTACGTCCTTCCCCAGGACGTGTTCGACGTGGGCCCGGACATCCTCCGCCACCGCGTGCTGCTGTCCTACGAGGCGGTGGCCGACGGCATCGAGTCCGACCACGTGGTCAACCGGGTGCTGTCCACCGTGGTCGCCCCGGTCGTCGCCCCCAGCCAGGACACGGCCGAGGACGCCGCCGCGTCGTGAGCACGACCACGCTCTCCCCGGCCCGGCACGAGGCCGCATTGCGCCAGCTCGAACTGCGGATCAACCGGCGCATCGACGGGTTGCTGCAAGGCGACCACCACGGCCTCGTGCTGGCGGCCGGGACGGAGTTGGGCGAGGCCCGCGAGTACCGCGTGGGCGACGACGTGCGCCGCATGGACTGGAACCTCACGGCCCGCACCACCATCCCCCATGTGCGCGACACCATCGCCGAGCGCGAGCTCGAGCTGTGGCTGGTCGTGGACCGCACCGCGTCGATGGCCTTCGGCACGGCCCGCTGCGAGAAGCAGGAGGTGGCCACCGGGGTCACCGCCGCCTTCGCCTTCCTCAACAACCGGGCGGGCAACCGCGTCGGCGCGGTGCTGGCCGACGGGCCCAAGGCCACGGTCGTGCCCGCCCGCGGCGGCCGGGACGCGGTGCTGGCCCTGCTGCACACCCTGCTCACCCGCGAGGGCGGCGACACTGCGGACTTGGCCGACACGCTCATCACCGCCGACCGGGTGGCCCGCCGCCGGGGCGCGGTGGTGGTCGTGTCCGACTTCCTGGACAAGGGGCCGTGGCCCAACGCCCTGCGCAGGCTGGCCGCCCGCCACCAGGTCATCGCGGTCGAGGTGCGCGACCCGCGCGAGGACGAGCTGCCCCCCGTGGGCCTGCTCACCCTGGTCGACCCGGAGACGGGCAGGCGGGTCGAGGTGCAGACCAACAACGCCAAGCTGCGGGCCCGCTTCGAGGCCGCGGCCCGCGACCAGCGGGAGGCCACCAGCCGGGCCGTGCGGGCCGCGGGCGCCCGCCACCTGACCCTGTCCACCGACCGCGACTGGTTCATCGACCTGGTGCGGGCCGTCGACCGCTGGCGGTCCCACCGATGAGCTTCCTGGCCCCCGGACGCCTCTGGCTGTTCGTGGCCGTGGCCGCAGTGGCCGCCGCCTACGCCCTCCTCCAGCGCAGGCGGCGCCACTACGCGGCCCGCTTCACCAACCTCGACCTGTTGGCCTCGGTGGCGCCCAAGCGGCCGGGCTGGCGCAGGCATGTGGCCGCAGGCCTGCTGGTGGCGGCCCTCGCCTCCCTCGTCCTCGGCTTCGCCCGCCCCACCAGGGTCGACCGGGTGCCCCGGCGGGAGGCCACCGTCATGCTCGCCATCGACGTGTCGGCGTCCATGCAGGCCGACGATGTGAAGCCCACCCGCCTGGCCGCGGCCCAGCAGGCGGCCACCGACTTCACCAAGCACCTGCCCGCCCGCTTCCGCCTCGGCCTGATCAGCTTCGACGGCGTGGCCCGCGTGCTGGTGCCGCCCACCACCGACCACGGCGAGGTGGCGACGGCCATCGCCAACCTCAAGCTCGGCCCCCGCACGGCGGCGGGCGAGGCCCTGTACGCGGCCCTCGACACCCTGGCCTCGTCGGGCGCCGACAAGAACAGCGCGGCGCGCATCGTGCTCATGTCCGACGGCGCGACGACCGCAGGCCGGCCCCCGGCCCAGGCCGCCGCCGCGGCGGCCGAGGCCAAGGTCCCCGTGTCGACCATCGCCTTCGGCACCGACACCGGCACCGTCGACATCCAAGGCCGCACCATCCCCGTGCCGGTCGACCGCGACTCGCTGCGGGAGGTGGCCAACACGTCGGGCGGCAAGTTCTTCGAGGCCGCCTCGGGCGAGGAGCTGGCCGCCGTCTACAAGGACATCGGCAGCACCGTGGCCTACCGCACCGTGCGCCACGAGATCACCGCCACCCTCACCGGCCTCGGCCTGGTGCTGCTGGCCGCGGGCCTGATCGCCGGGCTGGCCTGGTCGGGCCGCGTCCTCTA
>DASYMT010000030.1:0-11077 GCA_036008925.1 Acidimicrobiales bacterium
GGGCTACGGCTTGGAGTTCCCGCCCGCCAAGGTGCGCATCGGGATGCTGAAGGAGTGCGTGGAGATCGTGCGGTCGATGTGGACCGAGGAGGAGACCACGTACGCGGGCACGTACTACACGCTGGAGCGGGCCAACTGCGACCCCAAGCCGCTCCAGCAGCCCACCCCGCCCGTGCTGATCGGCGGCGGGGGAGAGCAGCTCACCCTGCGGGTGGTGGCCCGGCTGGCCGACCGGTCGAACTTCGGCGGCACGCCCGAGCAATTCGCCCACAAGTGCGAGGTCCTGAAGCAGCACTGCAAGGACGTGGGCCGCGACTACGACGAGATCGAGAAGACCATCTCGGGCGAGGTGTTCATCCGCGAGACCGAGGCCGAGGTGGAGGCGGCGGGGTCGCGGTCGCTGTGGGGCGTGCCGCCCGAGGAGTGGCGGGCCAGCCAGTTCGTGGGCACGCCCGAGCAGGTGGCGGAGAAGGTCGAGCGGTACGTCGAGCTGGGCTGCACGACGTTCGTCCCCTGGTGTGCGGACTACCCGTCGGACGAGACGCTGCGGCTGTTCGCGAAGGTGGCCGAGTCGCTCCGGTAAGTCCTAGTGTCGCCCGCATGACGACGATCATCGAGGGCATCGAGGGGCTGAAGAAGAAGGTGGGCGACCACCTGGGCTACAGCGACTGGCACGAGGTCACCCAGGACCAGGTGAACCTCTTCGCCGACGCCACCGGCGACCACCAGTGGATCCACGTCGACCCCGAGCGGGCGGCCAAGGAGAGCCCGTTCGGCGGGCCCATCGCCCACGGGTACCTCACCATCTCGCTGGCCCCCAAGCTGCTGCCCGAGGTCGTGCAGGTGACCGGCATCTCCATGGGCGTGAACTACGGGATCAACAAGCTGCGCTTCCCCACGCCGGTGCCGGTGGGCGCCAAGCTGCGGGCCGGGGCCACCCTGTCGGGCGTGGAGGACATCCCCGGCGGCGCCCAGGTCACCATGGACATCGTCTTCGAGGTGGAGGGCAAGGACAAGCCCTCGTGCGTGGCCCAGGTGGTCTACCGCTACTACGTCTGACGACGGCCCGCGGGCCGGGCCACATGCTTCTGGGACGCTCTCGAAGGAGGACGGGGCGCGGGGCGCGGGTGAACGCGTCGGCCGGGCCTCGGTCTGCTCTGCGCCACCCGCTCCCGCCGTCTGACGGATGCGTTCGACGGGTTGCCACACGCCCCTTGGCCGCCATTACTGGCACCTTGCCAACGCAGGCCGGATCTGATGTCGAAAGCAGAGGGTTCGGGATCGACTGTCGGCGTTACGGGTCACCAGGATCTTCCGCCAGCGACCGCCGCACTTGTCGTTGAGGGCATCGAAACCGTCCTGGGTCGGCGCCCGGTAGTAGGCGTTAGCTCCCTCGCGGCAGGTGCCGATCAACTCTTTGCTAGGTGGGTGCTTAGTCGTGGAGGAGAGGTCGTGGCGGTAGTGCCCGCGACGGGTTACCGGAAAACGTTTGCATCCGAAGCGGCAGCGGCCGACTATGACCGCCTCCTCGCTGCGGCCGCGACCGTTGTCCAGATGCCGTATGACGAACCGAACGAGGAAGCCTTCTGGGCCGCAGGACAGGAAGTTGTCAGGAGATGCGATCACCTGATCGCAATCTGGGACGGCGAGGCGGCAGCGGGTCTAGGCGGCACCGCGGACGTCGTTCAGTACGCGCGTCAACTCGGCCGCGAGGTTTCAGTGGTCTGGCCGCAAGGAGCGGCTCGAGAAAAAAGGGGAACACAATGAATCTTCAACGACCTGTGCCTCAGCCGGGCCCGCGTCCCGCTCCGGACCCGCGTCCTGGCCCCGCGCCCCGCCCCGGTCCGACACCGCGGCCTGGCCCCGCGCCACGCCCTGGTCCTGCCTCACGGCCCTCCGCTCCTCGCCACCGCGGGTGATGTCGAAGCGAGGCTCGCCCATTTGCGGTTGCCGATTTCACTGTGACCCGAGGATCCGCCGCCGCTGATGCCCGACACGTTCCAAGCCTTCGCCGTTGCGGCACTGGCCGTGCTCCCAGGGGCGCTCTACACCTGGTCCTTTGAGCGTGTGGTTGGGCGGTGGGGGTCAGGTGCCGCTGACCGCGTCTTCCGGTTCACCGGCAGCTCGGCAATGTTCCTGGCCGCGTACGCGTACCCCGCTTACCTCCTCTGGACGAATTATCTGCACTCACGCGAGGTCGTTGGCGGTGTCGTGTTCTACCGAAATCTGCTTTGGGAGGGCCGCCTGTTGCCTGTGTGGCTCTTTTTGCTGCCAATCGCCTACGTCGCCGTTCCGATGGCCGCGGGGACCTTCGCTGGCCACGCGGTAACGCAGGCTCGCCGTGGAGATTCGCCGCGGTGGGCGTTTGCAGCGAGGGTGATGGCGGGTCGAGCGCCAGCGCCCCGCGCATGGGACCATGTGTTCTTCGGCGGCCTGGAGGCCGTCGTGCGTGTGCGACTCCAAGAGGGTGGTTGGGTCGGCGGAAGGTTCGGAGCATCGTCGTATGCTGCGGGGTACGGCGAGACGCCGCAGGACCTGTACTTGGAGGAGGCCTTCATCATCAACGAGGACGGCTCCTTCGCAGAGGGCGACCGACCGGATGGATACGCATCCCTGGGCTCCGGCGTTCTCGTCGACATGGAATCTGCGGTTCACTTGGAGTTGTTCATGCCGTCGGAGGAGACAGCTAGTGACTAAGGCAGCACGGGACTCAGGTCGAATCGAGAAGAAGGGCGGGTACGTCGGCCGAGACACGGACCGACCCATCCCGCGCCCGCAGAGCGCGGGTGCATCCGTTAACCCGAAGCCGAAGCCACAGGCAGATCACCAGCCAAAGAGGTAGGGGCAGTTGGGTTCGAGACGGCCTGCGCCCTAGACCGCGTTCGACTTGACCACGAACGGGACCGCGGTCTGGCGTACACCCCGTCCGCGCTCCCTTCCGCGGGGCTCTGTCCTCCAGAGCGCGTGAGATGGGCCTATTTGAACCAGATGCGCTGGTACTCGCGGCTCTGCTGGTGCAGGAGCAGGCCGACCAGGGCGATGTCGAACAGCAGGCCGATGAGGTCGTTGCCCCCCAGCACCCGGGCCCGGTCCGACGGCCAGAAGCGCAGGATCAGCGGCACCGCCGCGGCCCCGAGGCCGGCGTAGTAGCCCCACTTCCGCTCGCTGGCGATGCCCCGGCCCCCGAGCACGGCGGCCACGATGGCGGCCAGGTACAGCGGCCCCCAGGGCTTGTAGTTGATGTAGTTCTGAACCGAGCTCTGGAGCACGTTGATCACGCCGAAGAAGGCGGTCGCATAGAGCAGGAACACCGCGATCTGGAGCGTCTGGGGCTGCGACTGGTTGGTCCACCGGTCCTGGGGCACGGCCGTCAGTCTCGCAGGGCGACAGGGACAGCACCGATACCCGCGCCCGCGCCCGCCAACTGGCCGCAGGCCGCGTCGATGTCCGTCCCCCGGTTCCGCCGCACGGTGGCGTTGACCCCCAGCGACACCAGCCGGTCGCGAAAGGCCCGCACGCCCGCAGGCGGCGTCCCCCGGGTGAGGAACCCGGGCGTGGGGTTGAGGGGGATGAGGTTCACGTGGGCGCCCAGCCCGAGGCCCAGCGCAAGACCGGCCAGCTCGGCCGCGTCGGACGGGCGGTCGTTCAGCCCGTCGATCAGCGCCCACTCGAACGACAGCCGCCTGCCCTTGGCCGCCAGGTACGCGGCGCACGCGTCCATGAGCACGGCCAGCGGGTAGCGCCGGTTGACGGGCACCAGCGAGTCGCGCAGCGAGTCGTTGGCCGCGTGCAGCGACACGGCCAGGTTGACGGGCAGTGCCTCGGCCGCCAGTCGCCGGATGCCGGGCACGATGCCCACCGTCGACAGCGTGAGGTGCCGGGCCGACAGGCCCAGCTCCGCGTGCAGCACCGTGACCGCGCCCCACACCCGGTCGTAGTTGGCCAGCGGCTCGCCCATGCCCATGAACACGACGTTCGACAGCCGCCTGCCGCTGTCGGCCGCGGCCCGCCGGGCCCGCACCACCTGCTCCACGATCTCGCCGGTCGACAGGTTGCGCTCGAAGCCGGCCTGTCCGGTGGCGCAGAACCCGCAGGCCATGGCGCAGCCCGCCTGGGTCGACACGCACACCGTGGTCCGGTCGGGGTAGTGCATGAGCACCGTCTCCACCCGGGCCCCGTCGACCAGCGCCCACAGCCACTTCACCGTGTCGCCCCGATCGGACACCGACTCGATCTGGGCCGACAACGCGGGCGCCAGCGCGGGCGCCGCTTCCAGGGCCGAGCGCAGCGCCTTGGGCAGGCTGGTCAACTCCTGGGGGGACGCTCCTTGGCCGTACAGGCCCGCCCACACCTGGTCCACGCGGTAGGCGGGCTGGCCCATGTCGGCCAACAGGCGCGTCAACTCAGCGCGGGAGAGGTCGAACCGGGACACCCATCTAGGGTAGGAGCCGCATGGTCAAGTCGAGAACCCACCACCCCAGCGAGGGCATGGCCCACGAGCACCACCACCGCAACGTCCAGGGCGGCACGGCGCGCGCCGCCGTCTTCGGGATCAGCGACGGGCTTGTGTCGAACGTGGCCCTCGTCATCGGCGTGGCAGGCGGACACCCGGCGGCCGGGGTGGTGCGGCTGGCCGGCATCGTCGGCCTGATCGGCGGCGCCTTCTCCATGGCCGCTGGCGAGTACAACTCCATGCAGGCCCAGCGCGAGCTGTTGGAGCGCGAGCTGGAGATCGAGCGCAAGGAGATCCACCGCAGGCCGGAGAGCGAGCGGCGCGAGCTGGTGCAGATCTACCGGAGCCGGGGCATCGACAAGGAGCTGGCCGAGGAGCTGGCCACCGAGATGCACCGCGACCCCGCGCTGGCCTTGGAGACCCACGCCCGCGAGGAACTGGGCATCGACCCGAGCGAGTTGGGATCGCCGGTGGGGGCCGCGGCGGCGTCGTTCGTGACCTTCTCGGTCGGGGCCCTGCTGCCCCTCATCCCGTGGTTCTTCGGGGGCGGGACGGGCGCCATCTGGGCCTCGGTGGTGCTGGGCCTGGTCGGGTCGCTCGCCATCGGCATCGCGTTGTCGGCCTTCACTGGAAGGTCGTGGGTGCGCACGTCGACCCGCCAGCTCCTGGTGGGCGCCCTGGCCGCGGGCGTGCCCTACTTGATCGGCAACGCGGTGGGCGCGGGGATATCGGCGGTGTAGGCCCGGTCGACATGGTCGACGGTGAAGCCGAGCTTTTCGTAGAGCCTCACCGCCGAGGTGTTCGACGCGTCGACGTACAGCATCCCCACCTCGAGCCCTTTGGACGCCAGGTGGTCGAGCCCGGCCAGCACCAGCGACCGGCCCAGACCCCGGCCTTGGAAGTCGGGGTCGGTGGCGATCACGTAGATCTCGCCCAACGGCGGATCGTGGTCGGCGTGGACCTTGGTCCAGCAGAAGCCGGCCAGACGCCCGCCATCCTCGTAGAGCAGGAAGCCGGCCGGGTCGAACCAGGGCTCGTGCTGCCGGCGCTCCAGCGTTTCGCGGGTCCACTCTCCCTGCTCGGGGTGCCAGTGGAAGGCCCGGTTGTTCACCGTGAGCCAGTCGTCCTCGTCCTGGCCCACTACGAAAGGCCGGGTGTCGAGGTCGTAGGCCTCGTCGACGGGCAGGGTGCGGCGGAGCTGGAGCAGGTCGCGGCCCCGGGACAGGCCGTTGGCCTCGGCGATGGCGTCGTCGTCGGGCGTGGGCTTGCTGACCCAGAGGTGGAGGTGGCCGCCGCCCTCGTTGCGCACGGTGTCGACCGCGGCCCGCACCAGGTCGTGGCCGATGGGGCAGCCGTCGACGCGGTGGTGGGGGTCGACCACGTATTCGAGGGCCCACGGGGTGCTCGGCCCGTCGCCCCTGGTGACCTGGGCGTAGCCCACTGGGTGGGGGTGGCCGGGCTCCCAGGCGACCAGGCCCGCGAAGCCCTCGCGGCCGCCGTCGACCAGGTCGAGCCACTGGTGCTCGCCCAGCGGCCGGTGCCTGTCGGCCTGCTCGGCCACGTCGAGGAGCTCCGATACAGCGGCGATGTCGCCCTTGCCCATCTGCCGCTTGACCTCGAGGTGGTGCACGTTTGGCAGGGTAGTGGGGACATGCCGAGACCCCGATCCCCCAAAGGCCGGGCCCGCGAGACCATCGTGCGGCTGGCGGCCGAGTACCCGGGCGGCGCGCCGGAGCTGTGCGCGCTCGTCCACTCGTCGCCCTTCCAACTGCTGACGGCCACGATCCTGTCGGCGCAGACCACCGACGAGCGGGTCAACTCGGTGACGCCCGTGCTGTTCGGGCGCTGGCCCACGCCGGCCGACTTGGCCGCCGCCCCGCCGGAGGAAGTTGAGCAGGTCATCTTCCCCACCGGGTTCTTCCGGGCCAAGGCCCGCTCGATCACGGGGATGGCCTCGGCCTTGGTCGAGCGGTTCGACGGGGAGGTCCCGACCCGGCTGGAGGACTTGGTGACGCTGCCGGGGGTCGGGCGCAAGACGGCCAACGTGGTCCGGTCGGTGGCCTTCGGGCTGCCGGGGCTGCCGGTCGACACGCACGTCGGGCGGCTGTCGCGGCGGCTGGCGCTGACCGAGGAGGAGGACCCGGTGAAGGCCGAGTGGGCGCTGAACGCGCTGGTGCCGCCGGGGGAGCGGGGGGCGTTCAGCCTGCGCATGATCCTGCACGGCCGGCGGGTGTGCCTGGCCCGCAAGCCGCGGTGCGAGGACTGCGTGCTGAACGACTTCTGCCCGTCCTCCCGGGTCCCCACCCGCCCCACCCGCCCGACTGGGGGACCTGGCCGGCCGTCTTGAGGGGACTGTCCTCCAGGCGGCGGAAAGGATCAGCGGGGCTGGGAGCCGGCCTCGACGACCTTGCGCAGGCGGCGGCGGGCGCCGTTGAGCGACCGCTCCACCTCGTACAGCTCGACGGCCATGTCCTGCTGCTCGTTGGCCAGGCCCTCGGCCAAGGTGGTCACCCGCCTGGCCAGGTCGTCGAGTGCGGTGGCCAGGGAGGAAAGCTCGGCGGTCGACACGGTGGGCATTCTGACCGGCCCGCGCCGCCTGTGAAACTTGGCCCGGGACCGGCCGGCGGCCGAGCATCCGGACCGAGTGGAGTGCAAGGAGCCTCGCCGCGCCCGGCGCGGCCTCACTTGCCCACAAGAGCAATGCCGACCCGACGAGTACGATCGGTAGCTCCATGCTCCAGCGACTCGACCTCCGCGGGACGGTCACCGACGATGTCGACCTGCGCACAATCCTCCCGCGCCCGGAGGCAGCCAAGGAGCCGCCGGTGGCTGCGGTGCAGGCCATCCTGGCCGACGTCAAGGCCCGGGGCGACGCCGCCGTCAAGGAGGCCACGGCCACGTTCGACAAGGTCGAGCTGGACACGCTGCGGGTCCCCACCGCCGATCTGGAGGCGGCCCTCAACGCCATCCCGCCCCTGTTGCGGGAGGCCCTCGAAGCGGCCCGGGGCAACATCTTGGCCTTCCACCGCGAGCAGGCCCACGACGACGGCCGCTACGAGCGGGACGGCATCGTCGTGCGGGAGCTGCACCGCCCGGTCGAGCGGGCCGGCCTGTACGTCCCGGGCGGACGGGCCGAGTACCCGAGCACCGTCCTCATGACCGCCATCCCGGCCCGCGTGGCGGGCGTCCCCGAGGTCGTCCTGTGCGTGCCGCCCGACAGCGCCACGGGCAAGGTCCCCACCAGCACGCTGGCCGCCGCCGCGCTGTCGGGCGTGGACGAGGTGTATTCCATCGGCGGGGCCCAGGCCATCGGCGCCATGGCCTACGGCACCGAGTCCATCCGCCCGGTCGACGTGATCGTGGGCCCCGGCAACATCTACGTCTCCATCGCCAAGCGCGAGGTCGCAGGCGAGGGCCGGGTCGGCGTACCGTCGGCCTTCGCAGGCCCGTCCGAGGTCGTGGTCATCGCGGACGAGACCACGCCGGTCGACTTTGCCGCGGTCGACGTCATCGTCCAGGCCGAGCACGGCCCCGACGGACTGGCCTGGCTGGTCACCTGGTCGGAGGAGGCGGCCACCGCCATCACCGACGCAGTGCGCCGCATGGTCGCCGCCTCGCCGCGCAAGACCGAGATCGAGGCCACGTTGTCCGACGGCGGCTACGCGGTCGTGGTGGACGGGCCCGAGGAGGCCATGGCCGTGGCCAACGCCATCGCCCCCGAGCACCTCCAGCTCATGAACGCCGACCCCGAGTCGCTGGTGCCGCTGGTGCGCCACGCGGGCGCGGTGTTCACCGGCCACTACGCGCCCGCCTCGGTGGGCGACTACTTGGCTGGCCCCAGCCACGTGCTCCCCACCTACGGCTCGGCCCGCTTCGCCGGCGCGCTGCGAGTGGACGACTTCCAGAAGCTCGTCCACGTGATCTCCCTCGACCAGGCCGCGCTGGGCCGGGTGGCCCCCCACGTGGCCGCCATCGCCGAGGCCGAGGGCCTGGCCGCCCACGCCGAGTCCGTGCGGCTCCGATGGGCGCCTTAATCCCTGTCCGCGACGACCTGGGGCTGTTCGAGGGGTACCACTCGCCACAGGTCGCCGTCGACGTCCGCCTGAACACCAACGAGTCGCCGCTGCCGCCGCCGCCGGGCTGGCTCGACGCGCTGCACGAGGCGGTCGACGCCATCCCGTTCCACCGCTACCCGGACCGGTCGTTCGCCGCGCTGCGCACCGGCCTGGCCGAGTTGCACGGCGTGCGTCCCGACCAGGTCTTCGCGGCCAACGGCTCCAACGAGGTGCTCCAGACCCTGCTGCTGACCTACGGCGGCGCGGGCCGGTCGGCCGCGGTCTTCGAGCCGACCTACGCGCTGCACTCGCACATCGCCCAGGTCACGGGCACCACTGTCGCCACCGGCGAGCGCAACCCGGACTTCACCCTCGATCTCGACGTAGTCGAGCGCGTCCTCACCGACGCCCAGCCGAGCCTCACGTTCCTGTGCTCGCCCAACAACCCCACCGGCAGGGTCGAGCCGCGTGAGGTCGTCGAAACAGTGCTCGACCTGGCCCCCGGCCTGCTGGTGGTGGACGAGGCCTACGGCCAGTTCTCCCGCTGGTCGGCCCTGGAAGTGATCACCGACGACACGCCCCTCGTCGTGGTGCGCACCTTCTCGAAGACGTGGTCGATGGCCGCCACCCGCCTGGGCTACTGCATCGCGCCCGCGCCCGTCGTCCGCGCCCTCGAACAGGTCGTGCTGCCCTACCACCTCGACGCCATGAAGCAGGCTGCGGGCGCCCTCGCCCTGCGCTTCAAGCCGGAGATGGAGGCGCGAGTCGCCCTCCTCAACGAGGAGCGGGGCAAGATCGCCGCCGCCCTCGGGGACCTGCCCGTCGACACCTGGCCGTCAGACGCCAACTTCATCCTCTTCCGACCCCAGGCCAAGGACGGCGACGAGGTGTGGCAGGCCCTGGTCGACCGCTCGGTGCTGGTGCGCAACTGCACCTCCTGGCCCCGGCTCACCGGCTGCCTGCGGGTCACCGTCGGCACCCCCGAAGAGAACGAACGATTCCTCGCCGCCCTCACGGAGGTCCTGGCATGACTGCCGCCCGCCCCACCGCTGCCCGCACCGCCACCCGCTCCCGCCGCACCAAGGAGACCGAGATCGACATCGCCCTGTCGCTCGACGGCCAGGGCCAGGCGGAGGCCGACACCGGCCTGCCCTTCTTCGACCACATGCTCAGCCAGCTCGGCCGCCACGGCGGCTTCGACCTCACCGTCAACGCCAAGGGCGACCTGCACGTCGACACCCACCACACGGTTGAGGACGTGGGCATCCTGCTGGGCCAGACCCTGGCCGAGGCGCTGGGCGACAAGGCCGGCATCCGCCGGTTCGCCTCGATCTCGCTCCCGCTGGACGAGGCCCTGGTCGACGTGGCCCTCGACCTATCGGGCCGCCCCTTCCTCTTCTACAACGCGGCCCTTCCGGCCGACTCGGCTGCGTCGCTCGGCAGCCCGCCCTTCGACCCGCAGATGGTCGACCACTTCTGGCAGTCGTTCGCCCAGGCGGCCGACATGACGCTGCACATCGAGCTGCGCCGGGGCCGCAACGCCCACCACATCATCGAGGCCTCGTTCAAGGCGGTGGCCCGCTGCCTGCGCGACGCGGTGCGGGTGGAGGGCGGCGGCGTGCCGTCGACCAAGGGGACGCTGTGACGGCCGCCCCCTTCATCGCCGTCTTGGACTACGGCATCGGCAACCTGCGCTCGGCCGAGAAGGCCTTGCAGAAGGTGGGCGGCGACGCCCGCCTGGTCACGTCGGCCGACGAGGCCGCGGGCGCGGCCGGCGTGGTCCTGCCCGGCGTGGGCGCCTTCGGCCGCTGCATGGCCGCGCTGCGGGCCTCGGGCCTGGACCGGGCCGCCCTCGACGCGGTCGACCGGGGCACGCCGTTCCTCGGCATCTGCGTGGGCATGCAGCTTCTCTACACCGGCTCGGAGGAGGACCCGGGGGCGAGTGGGCTCGGCGTGCTGGAGGGCAAGGTGCGCCTGCTGCCCGAAGGGGTGAAGCGCCCGCAGATGCAGTGGAACGTGCTCGACCGGGTGCCCGGCCGCCCCGCCCCGCTGCTCGACGGCCTGCCCGAGCCCACGTGGGTCTACTTCGTCCACTCGTACGCGCCCGAGCTGACCGACGACGTGGTGGCCTCCTGCGACTACGGCGGGCCTGTGGCCGCGGCGGTGCTTCGCCGGAACGTGTTCGCCACGCAGTTCCACCCGGAGAAGTCGGGGGCCGCGGGCCTCGGGCTGCTGGAGAACTTCGTCAGGAGCTGCAACTAGTGGACCTCTATCCGGCCATCGACCTGCGGGACGGCAAGTGCGTGCGCCTGCGCCAAGGCGACTACAGCCAGGAGACGGTGTACGGCGGCGACCCGATAGCCGTGGCCCAGGAGTTCGAGGAGGACGGGGCCCAGTGGATCCATGTGGTCGACCTCGACGCGGCCCGCACCGGCAGGCCTGAGAACCGCGACACGGTGGCCGAGATCGCGGCGGGCGTGGGCGTGCCCGTGCAGACGGGCGGCGGCATCCGCGACGAGTTCTCGGCCGAGGCGCTGCTCGACCTGGGCATCGCCCGCATCGTGATCGG
>DASYMT010000031.1:0-8872 GCA_036008925.1 Acidimicrobiales bacterium
GGCGTGGTGCCCTCCAGCGAGGCATGGGCGTCGGCCCGCGCCGCGGCCAGGACGACGAGGGTGACGGCCACGGCGAAGACGGCGAGGACTCGCTTCATGCCGCCTTCCTTCGCCGCCGGACGAGGAGGAGGACGGCGAACGCGGCGGCCGCGCCGATGGCCGCACCGGCGGCGGGCGCGAGCCACGACCGGCCCTTGTCCTGGCCGGGGATGAGCGAGTCGGGCTCGACGCCCGCCAGCACGAGCTGGGCCGGGTAGAGGCTGCTGGGGTCGCGGTCGTCGTACTGGGTGACGGTGCCGTCGGTGCCGTAGGTGGTGATGGGGAAGACGAGCACGGCCCGCTTGAGGGCCTGGCCGACGACGGTGAAGTAGGCGCAATGGAACGCCTCGATGGGGCCGCGGGTGAACGTCACCAGCTTGTCGCCCTGCGTGCCGGTCCAGCCCACGGTGGGAAGGACTCGGTCGACCCGGAAGCCGTCGGGGACGTGGATCTCGACCTTGTTCACGGGATGGGCCTCGGCCGCCGCCCCGATGGTGAGGGAGCCGGGCGTGCCCACGTCGAAGCGGGCGGGCAGGCCGCACGAATGGGCCGGGGCGGGGGCGGGGGTGATGACGGCGGGCGACAGCAGGAGCGCGAGGATGACGGCCATGCGTCGCATCGGGGTCACGGTAGCGGTGGCCGCGCTCTGGCTCACCGCGGCCCAAGTGGTGGCCGCCCCGCCCGCCTCGGCCCACTCGGTGGCGGGCGTCACCGGCACCAACTACCGCACGGAGTTGAAGGCCGTCACCCCGCAGGTGCCGGGCCTCAAGTTCCGGGTCATCGAGACGGGCAGCCGCATGGAGCTCGACAACAAGACGGGCCAGGAGGCCGTCGTCCTCGGCTACCAGGACGAGCCCTATCTGCGGGTGGGCCCCGCGGGGGTGTTCGAGAACACCCGGTCGGCCGCCACCTACCTGAACGCCAGCCGCCGGGGGACCACGCCGGTGCCGAGCACGGCCTCGCCCACCGCTGCGCCCGAGTGGCGCAAGGTGTCGTCGGGCACCACGGCCCGCTGGCACGACCACCGCACCCACTGGATGGGGACGCAGGACCCGCCGATCGTGCGCCGGGCCCCGGGACGGGTCCATGTGGTCGTCCCCGAATGGCTGGTGCAGGTGCGGATGGCGGACGCGACGATGGTCGCCGTCACCGGGGACCTGGTGTGGGTGCCGGCACCGTCGGCCGCGCCCTGGCTGGCCCTGGCCGTCGTGCTGCTGGGGCTGAGCGTGCTGGCCGGGCTGTCGGGCTCGTGGGCGGGGCTGCTGCTGGTGGTGCTGGCCGCGGCGGTGGCCGTCGACGTGGTGCACGAGGTGGGAATCGGCTTCGCCAACGCCGGGTCGCTGCCGGTGCAGCTTGGGCGGGTGGTGCTGGGGTCGTTCTTCTCGGTGGTGGCATGGGTCGTGGCCGCCATCGGGATGCGCCAGTTGGCCCGCCGGTCGGGCGACGGGCTGCTGATGGCCGCCTTCGCGGGCGTGGTGATCGGCCTGTTCGGCGGGGTGGGCGACCTGCCCGCGCTGTTCTCGTCCCAGGTGCCCTTCGCCTGGTCGGCCGGGCTGGCCCGGGCGTTGACGGCGGCGTCGCTGGGGCTGGGCTTCGGGCTGCTGGGCGGGGCGGTGGTGGCCATCGTGCGCCACCGGGTCTTCGAGGTGCCCGAGGGTGAGGAGTCTGAGGGTGAGGTGTCCGAGGGTGAGGCCGGGTCGGCCGACGATGCCGCGCCTGCGGCGGCCCGCAGCACGGAGTGATCGCCCACTTCACCGGCAGCGACGGGCCGTCCACCCTGCTGGCCTTGGGGCTGGGCTTCGTGCTGCTCGGCGGGCGTCGGGTGCTGCGCGGCGAGCGGGGGTGGCAGGCCCGGGGGGTGCGGTGGCTCGTGCTCGGGGCCGCCTGTCTGGTGGCGGGCGTGGTCGTGGGGCTGCGCTAATTCGTCAATCTGCATGAAGACACGGCCGGGCCCGCCGACCGAGACTTCGGGTAATGCGAGACGGCGACCGGGGGGCGGCGTTTATCGAGGTGCTGGTGGTCTTGGTGCTGTTCTGCATCGTGGCCGCGGTCGCCGTGCTCGCCATGGGCATGGGCTGAGGGCTGAGGCAGGCTCGTTCAAGACGGCGAGGTCGAGGCCGCGGCATCCTGTGGGCATGCACACCCCAGGACAACCCCCGGAGAAGTTCGTCTGGCCCACCTTCCGCTACCGCGACGCCAAGGCCGCCATCCGGTTCCTCGAAGACGCCTTCGGCTTCGTGGCCAGCCTGGTGGTGCCCGGCCAGTCGGACGAGGAGGTGGCCCACGCCGAGCTGCTGTGGCCTGAGGGCGGCGGCGTCATGGTCGGCTCCCAGTCGGCGGGCGACGACTCGCGCGCGGTGCGCCCGGACGGGCCGGGCTGGTGCTACGTCGTGACCGACGGGCCCGACGCGCTGCACGACCGGGCGCTGAAGGCGGGGGCCGAGATCGTGGACGGCCTGAAGGAGGAGGAGTACGGCTCCCGGGGCTTTTCGGCCAAGGACCCCGAAGGCAACCTCTGGTTCTTCGGCACCTACCGCGGCGCCCCGTCGCCCTCGTAGGCCCGGCCCGCAGCCCGGGCGTCGCGGCGGGCCGCGGCCACCACCGCGGCGGGCCGCCGGGTCAAGAGCGCAACCGGGGCGGCCTGGTCGAGCAGCCGGTTGCCGGTCACGAACCACATGGCGATCTGCCATTGCGGCCAGGCCCCGATGGCAGCCAGCACCTCGGCCACCACGGGCAGCGGCATACCCGCCTCGTCGAACTGGAAGCCGAGGTAGCGGGTGGCGCCGCGCACGGGCACGGCCAGCACCCGGCCCTCGGCCCGCCAACGATGCACGGTGCGCCGGTGCACGCCCGCCCCCGCCCGCTCGGCCACCTCGGCCGCGCTGTAGCTGCCGTGCTCGCGCAGCACCCGCATGCGGAAACCGGCCTCCCGCCGGGCCGTCCCCACCAGCGGCCCGGCGAGACCAGGGGCGGCCACCATGTCGTCGACGAGCTGCTCGATGTCGACGCGGCCGCCGCCGTTCACCGCCGCGGCCAGCCGGCCCACCGCCTCGATGACGTACGCCTGCACTTCGGGGGCGGCGGCCACCACCAGGGCCGCGCCGTAGCCCGACACCGAGGGGTGGCGCCGGGCGACGACAGAGCGCGTCCTCCCGTCGAGCTCCAAGAGCGCAACGGGAGGACGCTTGACAGGGATGACGGGTCCGGCGACTAGATGGCGTCTTCGCCGAGCTCGCCGGTGCGGATGCGCATGAGCCTGCTCAGGTCGAAGGCCCACACCTTGCCGTCCCCGATCTTGCCGGTACGGGCGGTCGAGGCGATCAGGTCGACCACTTTGTCGACCTGATCGTCGGCGGTCACGACTTCGATCTTCACCTTGGGAACGAAGTCCACCTTGTATTCCGAGCCCCGGAAGGTCTCGGTCTTTCCGCCTTGGCGGCCGTAGCCCTGGACCTCGCTGACGGTGAGGCCCACCAGACCTTCGGCCCGCAGGGCCTCCTTCACCTCCTCGAGTTTGAACGGCTTGATGATGGCGGTGATCAGATGCGGCACGTCGTCTCCTTGATCTCGGGCTACGCGGGCTCGGGGGTCTTCACCGGCGGGACCGGCGACTGGGTGCTGGAGCCGAAGCCCCCACTGCTCAGCCCCGCAGGGGTGGAGTACGTCATGCCCTGTCCGAACTCGACGTGGTAGGCGGGAGTGCCGTGCTCGTGGATGTCGATGCCTTCGAGCTCGCCGTCCCGGCTCACCCTGAGGCTCCACGAGCCCCGGATGGACTTGATGGCGAACATGATGATGAGCCCGACGGCGCCCACGCACACGATGGCACTCAGGCTGCCGATGGCCTGGGCCGTGAGCTGGTCGGCGCCGCCGCCGTAGAAGAGCCCCTTCACCGCCACCGAAGGATCGGCCCCGTCAGCGGTCGGCAGTCCGAACTGGCCGGTGGCGAACAAGCCCACGGCCAACGTGCCCCAGATGCCGCACATGCCGTGGACGGGGAAGGCGCCGATGGGGTCGTCCACCCTGATGTGCTCGAGCAGGTCGACGCCGAGTGGGACGACGATGCCTGCGATCCCGCCGATCAGGATCGCCCCCATGGGCGACACCCAATAACACGGGGCGGTGATGGCGACCAGGCCGCCGAGAAAGCCGTTGAGCGACATGCCCAGGTCCCACTTCTTCGACCGTGGGTACACGAACAGCACCGCGATCATCCCGCCTGCGCAGGCGGCCAGCGTGGTGTTGCCCGCCACCCGGCCGATGCCGGTCCAGTCCATGGCCGACAGCGTCGAGCCCGGGTTGAAGCCGTACCAGCCGAACCACAGGATCACGGCGCCGATCGACGCCATGGTGAGGTCGTGGGGCGGGGTGGGGCCGCCGCCGTCCCGCTTGAACTTGCGCCCCAGCCGGGGGCCGAGGGCGATGGCGCCCGCCAGGGCCACGAAGCCGCCCACCGTGTGGACCACGGTCGATCCCGCGAAGTCGCGGAACACGGCGTCGCCGGTGAGGCCGTGGAACCAGCCCATGGTGTTGCCCAGCCACCCGCCCGGACCCCAGACCCAATGGCCGAAGATCGGGTAGATGAAGCCGGAGACGCAGACGCTGTAGAGGATGTCGCCCTTGAAGCCGGTGCGGCCGACCATGGCCCCTGAGGTGATGGTCGAGGCGGTGTCGGCGAAGGCGAACTGGAACAGGAAGAAGGCCATGAAGGCCACGCCCGTCGACCCGTACCCGCCGCCGATCCCGTGCAGGAAGAAGTACTGGTGGCCGATGATCCCGTTGCCCTCGCCGAACATGAAGGCGAAGCCGATGGCCCAGAACAACAGCCCGCACAAGCACGTGTCGAACACGCACTCCAGCAAGATGTTGACCGTCTCCCGGGACCGGGCGAACCCCGCCTCCAAGGCCATGAACCCGGCCTGCATGAAGAAGACGAGGAATGCGGTCACGAGCACCCACATCGTGTTGATGGGGTTGATGAGCTCGTTGGCGGTGTGAGCGGGCTCCGTTGGCAGCGCCCATGCCGCGCCTTCGAAGTACCAGGTGATCCCCTTGATGGCGCCTAGCAGTGCCAGGACCCCGATCATCTTGCCCCCGAGGACCACCGCGAAGACTCGACGGGTATCCCGCTCCTGAAGCCTTAACAGGCGTTTCCGAATCATGTTCGGGACCGTACGGACGCGTTGTTTCCCGCGAGTCGCCTGGTGATTGCCGTGCGGTTGAGATCGTGTTTCCAAGCTGTTTCGCCCGTTCCCGCAGGCCGTCGTCGCCCGTACCCTCCGGCCATGACCTTGGAGCGGGCGCCGCTGTTGGCGGACGAGACCCTGCGGGGCGCGGCCTGGTGCCGGGCCCACAGCGACCTCGTCGACGCGTGGCTGCGCACGCTGCTGTCCGACCATGCCGGCATCGCGCTGGTCGCGGTGGGCGGGTACGGCCGGGCCGAGCTGGCCCCGCAGAGCGACATCGACGTGATGCTGGTCCACGACCGCAGGCGCGACATCGGCGCCGTCGCCGACCGCATCTGGTACCCGGTCTGGGACGCGGGGCTGAAGCTGGGGCACAGCGTGGTGACGGTGAAGCAGGCGCTCGAACTAGCCGCCGACGACCTGGACACGGCCACCGCGCTGTTGAGCGCCCGGCATGTGGCGGGCGACCCGGCGCCGGCCCGGCGGCTGGCCGAGGCCGGGCGCAGACAGTGGGAGAAGAAGTCGAAGCGGTGGCTGGCCCTGTTGGCGGCCCGGGTGCGCGAGCGCCACGCGACCGCGGGCGAGGTGGCCTTCTCGCTGGAGCCCGACCTCAAGGAGGGCCGGGGCGGGCTGCGCGACGTCCACTCGCTGCACTGGGCCCAGGCCGCTCGGCCGGTGCTGCTCGACCACGACGCGGCCGTGTTGGCCGGCGCCTACGAGGTGCTGTTGGACGCCCGGGTCGAGCTCCAGCGCACCTCGGCCCGTCCCACCAACGCGCTGTCGGCCGGGGAGCAGGGCGCGGTGGCCCGGGCCTTGGGGGACGCTGACGAGGGCGCACTGCTGCGGCGCATCGCGTCGGCCGCGCGCATGGTGGCGTGGACGAGCGACGACACGTGGCGGCGGGTGGAGGGCCGGGCGCAGACCGTGGGCTTCGACGGCGGGGTCGACCCGTTCTGCGCGCTGCGGACCGCGGCCGCCGCGGCCCGCCAGGGCGCGGTGATCGAGCGCCAGTCGCTGGAGCGGCTGGCGGCCGAGGCGCCCGCCCTTCCCGATCCGTGGCCCGTCGGGGCCAGGGACCTGCTGGTCGAGCTGCTGCTGGCCGGACGGGCCGCGGTGCCGGTGGTGGAGGCGCTCGAGCTGCGCGGCGTGTGGGCCCGGCTGCTGCCCGTCCGGGACCGGCGGGTGATGGCCGCGGTGGTCCACGCGGCCGACGTGGCCGGCCGGGTCGACCGCCCCGACCTGCTGGTGGTGGCCGCCCTGCTGCACGGGCTGGCCGACGCGCACGGCTGGGCCTCTCGGATGGGGTTCGGGCCCGACGACGCCGCGGCGGTCGGCGCGGTGGCGGACCTGCACGGGCTGCTGGAGGAGGTGGCCGCCCGCCGCGACCTGGACGACCCCGCCACCATCGAGCGGGTGGCCGCCGCGGTCGGGAGCAGGGAGCGGCTGGCCATGTTGGCCGCGCTGGCCGGCGCCGACACGCCTGCGGTGGGCGAGCTGGTGAGCCGGGTGGGCCACGTGCTGGGCGGGGGCGACGTGGCCGGCGTAGTCGGCCGGTCCTTCCCGACCAAGGCCCAGCTCCTGCGGCTGGCGGGGGGCGAGCAGGTGGTGGAGGCCGACGACGGCGTGGTCACGGTGATGACGGACGACCGGCCCGGCCTGTTCAGCAAGGTGGCGGGGGTGCTGGCCCTGCACGGCCTTGACGTGCTGGCCGCGGCCGCCTATTCGAGCGAGGACGGGCGGGCCCTCAACGAGTTCCGGGTGAGCGACCCGTTCCGGGCCGAGACGCCGTGGGCCAAGGTGACGGCCGACCTGGAGCGGGCCCTGGCCGGGCGGCTGGCGGTGCAGGCCCGGGTGACCGAGCGGGCCCGGGTCTACGGCCGGCACCGGGCCGTGCCCGCGCCTGCGACCGTGGTGTTCGACACGGAGTCGTCGGCCGACGCCACCATCATCGACGTGCACGCCACCGACCGGGTGGGCGTGCTGTTCGCCATCACCCGGGCGCTGGCCGAGCTCGACCTCGACATCCGCTCGGCCAAGGTGCAGACCCTGGGCCCGCACGTGGTGGACGCCTTCTACGTGCGGGGCCGCGACGGCGCCAAGGTGGTCGACCCGGCCGGGTTGGCCGAGGTGGAGCGGGCCATCCTGCACAGCCTCGGCCACTAACCCTCCTCCACCTCGCGTTTCCACAGGCACTGTCCCTGTGGAAACGCGAGATGGAGGGGGAGCCCGAGGTGGGAGTCGAACCCACGACCTGACGCTTACAAGGCGCCTGCTCTGACCGTCTGAGCTACTCGGGCACGGCCGCACACGGTAGCGAGCAGTGAAAGTCCCAGGTCATCGAGGGTGCTTGAACCGCACGCGCGGGCCTGCCAGGCTGGCCGGGATGGCACTCTCCGACCGCGACCGCGCCATTCTCGACTTCGAGCGAACGTGGTGGACGGAGCCGGGCCCGAAAGAGCTGGCCATCCGCGAGCGTTTCGACCTGTCGCCCACCCGCTACTACCAGGTGCTGAACGAGCTGCTGGAGTCGGCTGAGGCCATCGCCTACGACCCGCTCGTGGTGCGCCGCCTGCGCCGTCTGCGCGACCGCCGCCGCCGGGCCCGCTTCGAGGGCCGCTCCGCCGGAGAGCCGCCCGTCCGGTGAGGCCGTGGTGAGGCCGGGGCGGTACGCCGCCGAAGACGGGTCCTTCCGCCGCTCGGCCGGGATGGCGGCCGGACGCGGCGCCCTGCTCCTCCTGGTCGCCGTGCTCCTCGGCATCGTCCTGCTCAACAAGACCGACGACACGCCGGACACCACGGTCAGCCAGACCCGCTCCACCGACACCACCACCCGGCGGGGCGCGGCCACCACGACCACCCTGCCCGCGACGACCACCACCCTCCCGGCCCATGACCCCGCCTCGGTCAAGGTGCTGCCGGTCAACGGGACGGCTACGTCGGGCATGGGCGGCCGGGCCAAGGACGTGCTCCTGGGCGCCCGCTACAACGCCCTCACCCCCACCGACGCCAAGAACAAGCCGGTCAAGACCACGGTCGTCTTCTACGCCCCCGGCTACCAGCCCGACGCCCAGAACATCGCCCGGCTGCTCAACATCGCCGCCCCGAACCTCCAGCCCATGCCGGTCGACCGGGCCGGCATCGTCAAGGACGCCCACAACGTGGCCGCCGCCCATGTGATCCTCGTGGTCGGCGACGACGTGGCCGCCACGCTGCCCGCGGCCACGACCACCACCACGGCCAAGTCGGCTACCACCTCGACCACCAAGAAGCCGGCCTCGTCGACCACCACCACGGCCAAGGCGTCGACCACCTCGACCACCAAGAAGCCCTAGCCGTTCAGCAGTTCAGCCGGTTCAGCAGTTCAGCCGCCTTAGCGCACCCGCTTCGTCACCGACCGCACCACCACCACCAGCCTGCCCGGCACCGCCGCGCCCGCGGGGGTGGTCGAGTCGAGCGGGATGAGCCGCAGGTCGAACGTGCCGGTGGTCTCGGTCTCCACCTGCTCCACCGCCCCGTCGAGCACCCCCCACGTCGAGCGGGCGTGGACCTGCTGCACCCCCGACAGCACGATGCGCCCCTGAGCCTCGTCCGAGCTGCGCTGCACCGGCAGCGAGAAGGTCGAGTCGACCCGGGCCACCGCCCGCCCC
>DASYMT010000032.1:0-4636 GCA_036008925.1 Acidimicrobiales bacterium
CGAGGCCCACCGCGGCCATGGCCCAGATGGCGGCCTCGGTGCCCACCGAGTCCCAGTCGCTGCCGAGCAGCGGGGGCAGGGCGAAGACCAGCCAGACGAGCAGGGCGATCCAGCCCGCCTTGCGGGGCAGGCGGTTGAGCACCGTCGTCATCGGTCCCGTCGTCGTCGGCCCCGTCGTCATCGGTCCGGTCGCCATCGGTCCGGTCGTCGTCGGTCCGGTTGTCATCGGGCCCCCTCGATGGCGGCCTCGCCGGCGAACAGGCCCTCGGGGCGGAAGGCGAGGGTGAGGATGAGGATCCCGAACTCGATGGTGAGGAACCACTCGGGCGCCTTCACCAGCATGAAGCCCTGGGCGATGCCGATGACCAGGCCGCCCGCCAGGGCCCCCCACTCGGAGGTGATGCCGCCCACGATGGCGGTGGTCACGGCCACGAGCGTCCACTCGAAGCCGGACAGGAAGCTCACGCCCACCTGGGGGGCCACGATCACCGCGGCCAGCCCGGCCAGCCCGCCCGCCAGCATCGACCCGCCCAGCAGCGCCCACTCGGTGCGGATGCCCACCAGCCGGGCCCCGTCCTCGTCGTCCGCAATGGCCCGCAGCGACTTGCCCGGCATGCTGCGGGTGAAGAACACGCTGAGGGCGACCACCACGGCCAGCACCACCAGCAGGCTGATGAGCTGGTGGGTGCTCCCCCGTCCGCCCATGCCCGGGATGGTGAAATGGCCTTCGGCAAAGGGCTTGAGGATGTGGCCGTCCGTCCCGAACACCTTCTGGGCCAGGCCGCCGCAGATGAACATGGCGCCCACCAGGGCCGACAACCGGGCCACGGGCAGCGAGCCCATGAACGGGCGCATGAAGACGAGGTGCACGGCGGCCATGCCCACCACGCCGAGGAGGACGGCGGCCACCACCCGCACGAACGGGTTGCCGATCTCCCAGCGGGTCAGGGTCAGGGCCACACCCATCACCACGGCCCCGTGGGCCAGGTTGATGACGCGCGTGGACCGGTAGATGAGCGTGAAGCCCAGCCCCATGATCCCGTACGCAACGCCAAGGGCGATGCCGCTGATGAGCGCCTGCTGATACATCAGCGCGCTCTCGACCTGTCCATCACGTATCGCCTCCCCGTCGCCATGCTGAACGCAAGTGTCGAGGGGGGTTCGTTACGGGCTTCGTTACGCAACGCGCACACCGCGTCGCCGCCGTTCCTGGTCCTCATCCGCATTGCCTTCTCCTCGTTGGTGTCCGGCGCGGACCCCCCGAGGACCACAAGACCATTCCGCCGTTAACCGGGCTGTTGACCGCTGCTGCAAAAGAACTAGTGGGCGAACCTCGAAAGGAGCGCCCGGGTGGTGCCGTCCGGCTCCAGGCCGATCTCCCGCATGGCCTGGACCGCCCGCCGATAGGTCGCCAGGCCCGCCGCCTCGCTGCCCACCGCTGCCTCCACTTCGATGAGGATCCGGTACGCGGCCTCCGAATACGGGTCGCGTGCCACCACCGTCTCGGCGAAGGCCCGTGCCCCCTCGTGGTCCTCGAAGTCGAGGGAGAGGCGGGCCGCCTCCAGCGACGCCTCCTCCTCCATCACCTCGAGCTCGTACCGCCGGGCCGCCACCCAGTCAAGGTCGCTGGCCGCCAGGTAGGGCCCGACCGTGAGCGCCAGCGCGGCCTGAAGCTTGTTCAGCCGCTCCATGCCCGCGGCCGACCAGGCCTCGCCCAGCAGCCTCTCGAAGCGCAGGTCGGTGGCGTCGGCCCGCACCGCGGCGGACCACGCCACCTTGGCCCCGGGCAGCCGTTGCAGGGTCAGGCCCGACGCCTTGCGGAGCTGGTGCACGACCTGACGGAAGTGGTTCCCCGCCCGTCGGTGGTCGGTCTCCGGGAAGAGGTGGAGCTGCACGTCGTCCCGGGTCACGCCGTTGGGGTGGAGAGTGAGATAGCAGGCCAGCTCCAGCACCTTGAGGCGGCCGACCGACAGCGGCTCGGCGTCCACGAACAGCTTGGGCTCGGTGCCGAAGGGCTGCACGTCGACCACCACCACGCCGGCCTGGTCGGCATCGACGGCCCTGGCGCGCGGCCCCGGTCCCGACGACGCCGTGCGGGGCATGCCCAGTCTGCGCCAGCGCGACTCGGACGAGTGCCACTCCAACTGGCGGGACAGCACGCCGGGGAACAGCTTCAGCGCGGTCTGGAGCCAGTGGTAGGCGCTCATGCGGTCGGACGCGTCGAGGGCGAGGGTGGCGATGGCGTCGGCCTCGTCGTCCCGGCCCAGCCGGTGCTCGGCCTCGGCCAGGCACACCGCCGCCAGCGGCAGCATCACGATGCGCTGCGACTGCTGCATGCTGCCGACCGCCCGCCGGGCCGTCTCAGCCGCGTCCTGGTCGCGTCCCTGCATGAGCCGGGCCAGGGCCAAAAAGGTCTCGGCCCACTCGACATAGGCCAGGAGCCCCGCCGTCTTGGAGGCGGCCATCGACTCCTCCAGCAGCTCGACCGCCTCCTGCACCTGCCCGGTCCCGATGAGGGCGAAGGCCTCGCCCGCCTGGAACAGCGGCGCCAGGCCGAAGCCGGTCTCCCGGCTCTCGGCCACCGCCTGCTCGGCCGCCTTCACCGCGCCGGGCGCGTCGCCCTCGGCCATCAGCAGCCAGGCCTCCATGAAGTGCCACACGTCGGTGTGCAGGCCTTGGCGCTGCGGGTGCAGCGACAGCTCCTCCCACACCTGCTCCCAGAGGGCTCGGGCCCGGGCCACCTCGCCCCGCCACACCAGGCCGAGGAGCGGGTGCGGGGTGCGGTAGGGGCTGCGGGGCGGCCACTGGTCCTCGCCGGGCAGCATCCCGACCAGCTCGTCGAGCCTGCCTTGCAGCATGAGGCCCCAACTGATGAGGCGGTCGGCCTCGACCCACGTGCTGCCCCGGGGCGGGAGGACCACGTCGTCCTGGGACACCACGCCGAGGAAGTAGCGCACGCCCATGACCCGGTAGTCGACGCCGTACTTCTCCAGCAGCTTCACGCCTTCGAGCGGGTGCCACTGCATGGCCCAGCCCACGTGGGACATGACACCAGGGTCGGCGTCGGCCACCGCCCGCATGCGGCCCCCCTTGTCCAGCTCGCGCACCAGTTGGGCCGCGGCGGTGAGGTGGCGGCCGCCCCGCAGGCCTCGGATGTGCATGGCCACCAAGGCCGGGCGGCTGTTGATGCGCTCGGCGCCGAGCACGTCGGCCCAGCGCAGCATGCACTGCCAGTCGCCCCGCTGGATGAGGCCGGCCACCGCCTGCTCGGCCGCCTCGGCCGCCTGATCGAGCAGGCCCAGGTCGACCAGCAGCTCGACCGCGTCCTCGTAGGAGCCGTCGGCCATGAGCAGCGAGACGTGACGGCGTTGCAGTTCGACCAGGCGCTCGGGCTCGTTCAACTCCAGCCTGCCGCGGAGGAACTCGCGCAGGCACGGGTGGTAGACGATGGTGCCGTCGGGCGTGGTGGTGGCCGGGATGTGCCGAAGGCCGATGCTGCGCCACACGGCGCGGGCCTCGGGGCCGCACAGGGTCGTGGCCGCCTTCACCGACACCGCTTCAAGGATCGACGTGTCGAGCAGGAAGCGGCGCTCGTCCTCGGGCAGGGTCTGGAGGATCTCGTAGCTGAGGTAGGAGGAGAAGTCGGCCGCGTGCAGGGCCGTTCCGGTCAGGGGGCTCATGTGGCCGAAGGCCACGCCCGCCATCCATCCCCGCGACGCCTCCCAGCGGGAGGCCAGGTCGGCCGTCTCGCCCCCGCCCGCCCGGACCAGCTCCTCGGCCTCGTCGAGAGTGAGGGCCAGGTCCTTGTCGGTGACCCGGGCGACCCGGCCGTGCAGGATGAGGCGGCCCAGGGAGAAGCTCAGCTCGGAGCGGCTGAGCAGCAGGGCCCGGGCCGTGCCCGGCAGGTAGTCGATGAAGGTCTCCAGCGCGCTGCACGTGTCGTGGGCGTCGGCGATGGCCTCGCACTGGTCGACCACCACGAGCAGGCGGCAGCGGCCGATCTGCTCGGCCAGCACGGCGGCCACCTCCTCCATGGTGAGGGCCTGGGAGAAGGCCGCGTCGCGCACGGCCGCCACCTCGGGCACGTGGACCTCGAGGGCGGCGGCCAGATAGGAGAGCATGCGCGAGGGCGAGCGGTCGCCCTCGTCGAGGGTCAGCCAGGCGACGGGCCAACCGTCGCGCTCGGCAAAAAGCTGGGCCTGCACGGTCTTGCCCGAGCCCGCGGAGGCGAAGACGGCCAGGCCCTCATGCTCGGCCAAGGCCTCCGCGAAGAGCGCGTCAAGCCGCGTCCTTCGCACTGCTCCAGTCGGCAACCCCGGTGGCAGAGCCTTCCGCCGCACAAGCGGCGTCCGGAGGTCGCAGGCTTGTTTCGTCGGAGACATTTCCCCCCTCCGCGTCGCGCCCACAGTTTGTGTGTGTACGAATAGCTTTCGGTTCGAGGTGCGACCGTAACCCATTCGCAACACAGAGTTCGCGCGCCAAGCACGAATTGTCTCGCTCTTGACCGATGTGGACCCGGTTTAGAACGTTTTGGGCGCAGCCACGGTGCCGATGTCGCGGCCCAGGCCGCGGGCCAAGGCGATGTCGAGCACCGACTTGGCCGCGATCAGGTCCTGGGCCGCGGTGCCGACCGACT
>DASYMT010000033.1:0-7552 GCA_036008925.1 Acidimicrobiales bacterium
CCGCCCCGGACGGGGCTGGTGCCGCGGGTGGGCCGGTTGCGGGCCGCCTCCTCCCGGGCCTGGCGGGCGGCCAGCTCGGCCTGGGCCCGGCGCTGGGCCTCCTCGGCCCGTCGCTGCGCCTCGGCCGCCACCAGTTGGCCCAGCTCGCCCTGGACCTTGTTCAGCGTGGCCTGGGTCTCGGCCTCGGCCTTGGCCGCGGCCCGGCGGTCGGCGTCCACCGCGGTCAGGGCGGCGCGGGCGTCGCTCTGGGCCGCTTCGAACTCGGCCCGCTTGGCGTCGGCCTTCTCGTGCGCCGCGTTCAGCGCGTCCAGGGCGGCCCTGTGCTTGCCGGTCACCGCCTTGACGTAGCTCGACCGCACGGCGAGGTCGGTGGCCTCCTTGCCCCCGCCCATCAGCATCTGGAACGAGGAGACGCCGCCGCCCTTCATGTACGACTGGACGACGTGGCTCTTCAGCGCCTGGCGCCGCTCGGCCACCAGGGCCTCGGTCTGGGCCAGCGCGTTCTTGGAGCCGACCAGCGCGGCCTGGAGCCTGTCGGCCTTGAGGCGGGCCTGGTCGAGGCGTTCGGCCAGGATGCTGACCTTCTCGCCCTGGGCCTCCACCTGGGCCGCAATGCGGGCCGCTTCGGCCTTTTTGTCGGCGATCTTGTCGGCGTAGGCGGGCGCGCTGAGGAAGAGGCCCGTGAAGAGGGGTGCGATCCCGACGAGGACGCCGAGCCGCCGCAGCCAGGGGGTCTTGTGGACTCTCATGGTTTTGGGTGGCCCCGCACTCGCGTCTGGGCGAGCACGTAACGAGAGTCAAGGGTACCGAACGTCACTCGCCAGGTGGCAAATCCCCAGATGAGAGGAACTACGTTCAGCGGTATGGAGTACAGGATCGAACACGACTCGATGGGCGAGGTCCGCGTCCCGGCCGACGCCAAGTGGGCGGCCCAGACGCAGCGGGCGGTGGACAACTTCCCCATCTCGGGACTGCGCATCGAGCGCTCGCTGATCGACGCACTGGCCCGCATCAAGGGCGCCGCGGCCGCCGCCAACGCCGGGCTCAAGGTCATCGACAAGAAGATGGCGGCGGCCATCGCCGAGGCCGCGGCCGAGGTGGCCGCGGGCCAGTGGGACGAGCACTTCCCCATCGACGTGTACCAGACCGGCTCGGGCACGTCGTCCAACATGAACGCCAACGAGGTGCTGGCCACGCTGGCCTCGTCGAAGCTCGGCTCGGCCGTGCATCCGAACGACCATGTGAACGCGTCGCAGTCGTCCAACGACGTGTTCCCCTCGGCCATCCACGTGGCCGCCGCGTCGTCGATCAAGAACGACCTCATCCCCGCCCTCGAGCACCTGGCCAAGGTGCTGCGCAAGAAGCAGCGGGAGTTCAAGACCGTGGTGAAGTCGGGGCGCACCCATCTCATGGACGCCACGCCGGTCACGCTGGGCCAGGAGTTCGGCGGGTACGCGCAGGCGGTGGAGATCGGCATCGAACGGCTCCAGTCCACGCTGCCGCGCGTGGGCGAGCTGCCACTGGGCGGCACCGCGGTGGGCACCGGGATCAACGCGCCCAAGGGGTTTGCCCGCCGGGTTGTCACCGCGCTGGCGGCCGACCTGGACCTGCCGCTGTCCGAGGCCCGCGACCACTTCGAGGCCCAGGCGTCGCGTGACGCGCTGGTGGAGGCCAGCGGGCAGCTCCGGGTGATCGCCTTGTCGCTTTATAAGTGTGCAAACGACCTGCGCTGGATGGGCAGCGGGCCGCGCGCCGGGCTGGCCGAGATCCGCATCCCCGACTTGCAGCCGGGCTCGTCGATCATGCCGGGCAAGGTCAACCCGGTCATCCCCGAGGCGGTGTGCCAGGTGGTGGCCCAGGTGGTCGGCAACGACGCGGCGGTGGCGTTCGGCGGGTCGGCGGGCAACTTCGAGCTCAACGTGATGCTGCCGGTGATCGCCCGCAACCTGTTGGAGTCGATCCGCCTGCTGGCCGCGGTGTCGCGGGCGCTGGCCGACAAGTGCGTCGCGGGCATCGAGGCCAACGTGGAGCGGTGCCGGGCCTATGCGGAGTCGTCGCCGTCGATCGGCACGTCGCTGGTGCCGTACATCGGGTACGAGAAGGCGGCCGAGGTGATCAAGGAGTCGACCAAGACGGGCCGGTCGATCCGCGACATCGTGCTGGACAAGGGCTGGCTGACCGACGCCGAGCTCGACAAGGCCCTCGACGTCCTCGCCCTCACCAAGGGCGGCATCGTCAAATAGCCCCCCATCCGCGCGTTTCCACAGGCACTGTCCCTGTGGAAATGGAGGGTGAAGCGGGGGTCAGGCGACGGCGGGGGTGCCCTCGAAGGGCCCGGGGTCGCCCGGCCCCGGCACCACCGGCGGCAGCCAGGCCATGCGCTTGGCCAGGTTGGCGGTGATGCGGCGCCACTCCAGCGGGTGCCAGCCCTCGTCAGACCCGGCCAGGTTCCCGTCGATGTCGATGTGCACCAGCGCAGGCACCCGGGCCAGGCCCAGGCCCCGCACCGCCACCCGCTCCGGGTCGGCGAACGTCATGACCCGCTGGGCCCACGGCCCCAGGAACAGCCGGGACTCGTCAGCCGTGGCCCCGGCCATGAGCCACGCCACCCGCACGTCGGCCTGCTCGAACGTCTCCAGGATCCGGCCCGCCGTCTCCAGCAGCCACGCGCTCTCGTCGGTGAACGGGTCGAGCACGCACAGGCACAGGTCGAACATGGTCAACATCTCCTCGACCGTCTTGGCCTTGCCGTTCAGCGGCGTGAGGACGAGGTCGAGGGGCGGGTTGCTTGCCACGGCGGCAGAAGGTAGCGCCGGTACTGTCAGCCCGGCGAAACCACCCCCCGCAACAACCCCCCGAAGAAAGGCCGCAGCATGGGCACCGACTCCACCGCCTACGACATCGTCCTCGTCCTGCACATCCTCGCCGTCATCTTCGGCTTCGGCCCTCTGGTGCTGAGCGGCCTCTACGACGTCGTGTCGGCCAAACGGGGCAGGCGCCAGGCCGCCGCGGTGGGAGAGGTCCAGTACGCGGTGGCCAAGACGGCCGAGAAGGTCGTCTACCTCGTGTTCGTCTTCGGCGTGGCCTTGGTGCTCATGTCCGACGGCGCCTGGAGCATGGGCGACCTCTGGATCTCCCTTTCCATGCTCACCTACGTCCTGGCCATCGGCCTGTCCCACGGCATGCTCATGCCGAACGAGCGCAGGCTGAACGCGGTGAAGGCCGAGCTGGCCGCCCTGGAGGACGCCAACACCCGGGCCACGCCCGAGCAGGAGGGCCGCCTGGCCGCCCTCACCAAGCGCTCGGCCGCGGTCGGCACCGTGCTCGACCTCATGCTCGTCTTCATCGTCTACCTCATGGTGTTCAAGCCCGGCATGTAGCGGAGCAGGCAACGGAAGTAGCCTCCGGCCGGTGCACCCGATCGAGCGGCTCCGGTACGTCGCCCGGGCCGAGGGGGCGGGCCCGTCCCTCCTCGGCCGGGAGTCGGCGGGCGCCCTCGCCACCTTCTCGGACGACCCTGCCGGCCTGGTGACCGCCTGCCGCCGGCTGGTCGAGCGCCACCTCACCGCAGGCACCGTCTGGTGGCTGTCGGCCCGGGTGCTGGCGTCGGGCGACCCCTCGGCCGAGGCCTGGCGGGCGGCCGAGGAGCTGGAGGACGACCCCACCGCCCAGGTGCTGGCCGCCGCCCTCCCCGACGAGGCCACCATCGTCGTGGTCGGCTGGCCCGAGCAGGCGGGCGACGCCCTGCGCAGGCGGGCCGACGTGGAAGCCCTGGTGGTCGACAGCGGCGGGGACGGCGACGCCTTCGCCCGCCGCCTGCGCACCGCCGAGGTCGACGCCTCCGAGGTGCCCGACTCGGGGGTGGCCGCGGCTGCGGCCGAGGCCGACCTCGTGATCCTGGAGGCCCACGCCCTCGGGCCGGACGGCTTCTTGGCCGCGGCGGGCTCGCACGCGGCGGCGGCCGTGGCCCACCACGCGGGCATTCCTGTGTGGGTGGTGGCGGGCGTGGGCCGGGTGCTGCCCGGCCGGCTGTGGGAGGCGCTGCTCAAGCAGCTCGACGCCGACGAGGACGAGCCCTGGGACCGCCCCATCGAGGTCGTCCCCCTCGACCTGGCCGACACCGCCTACGGCCCCCTCGGCCCGTCGCCCGCGGCTGACGCGCCCAAGCGGGCAGACTGTCCCATCGCCCCCGAATTGTTGAGGCCCATCACGTGAACAGACCCACATGAGCAGACGCGACCAGATCCGCATGACGGACGAGGAGGTCGACGCCTTCCTGGCCGGCCGCCACACCATGAACCTGGCCAGCATCAGCCCCGACGGCAGCATCCACCTGGTGGCCATGTGGTACGGCTTCCTCGACGGCGCGCCCGCGGTGTGGACCTACGGCAAGTCGCAGAAGGTCCTCAACCTGCGGCGCGACCCGCGCATCACCGGGCTGGTCGAGACGGGCGAGACGTACGAGAAGCTCAAGGGCGTGGAGCTGGTCGGGACGGCGCGCATCGTGGAGGACAGGGACACCGTCATGGCCGTGGGCCGAAACGTGTCCGGGCGCTACACCGGGCCGGTGCCGGACGAGGCCCTGGAGCAGATCGGGGCCAAGCGGGTGGCCATCCTCATCGACGTGGCCAAGACGGTGTCCTGGGACCACGGCAAGCTGGGCGGGGCGTACTGACCCTCAGGGCCTTGGGCTAGCTTCGCCCGCCATGGGTGAGATCGTGGAGTTCCCGAGCAACGGCACCACCGGCCAGGGCTATCTGGCCCTCCCCGAAGGAGGCGACGGCCCCGGCGTCGTGGTGATCCAGGAGTGGTGGGGCCTGGTCGACCACATCAAAGACGTCTGCGACCGGTTCGCGGCCGAGGGCTTCGTGGCCCTGGCCCCCGACCTCTATCACGGCGAGAAGACCACCGAGCCCGACGAGGCCGGGAAGCTGATGATGTCGCTGAACATCGAGACGGCGGCCAAGGACATGTCGGGCGCGGTGGACTACGTGCGAGACCGCTCGACCGGCAGCGGCGTCGGCGTGGTCGGCTTCTGCATGGGCGGCGCGCTGGCCCTGCTCGTCGCCGCCCAGCGGCCCGACGCGGTGAAGGCCGTCGCCCCCTTCTACGGCGTGCTGGTGTGGCCCGCGGTGCAGCCCGACTACACCAATCTGGCTGCGGCCGTGCAGGGCCACTTCGCCGAGAACGACGACTTCGCCAATGCCGAGGCGGTCGGCGCGCTGGAGCAGGAGCTGCGGGACAAGGGCAAGGAGGTCGAGGTCTTCACCTACCCCGGCACCGAGCACGCCTTCTTCAACGACGCCCGGCCCGAGGTCCACAACGCCGAGGCGTCGAAGCAGGCCTGGGAGCGCACCATCGCCTTCCTGCGCTCGCGCCTTGCCTGACGACCTGCCCCCCACCGCTGGCATCCCGCTGGAGGACGTGGCCCGGCTGCCCGCGCCGGGCACGTCGGCCCCCACCGCCATCGCCTTCAGCCCCGACGGCACCGTCGTCAGCTACCTGCTGGCGGGCGAGGCCGACCTCGACCGCAGGCTCTACGCCCTCTCCCTCGACGACGGCTCGACCCGCCTGCTGCTGGAGCCGGCCGACGGGGTCACCGAGGAGGCGCTGTCGCCCGAGGAGAAGCTGCGGCGGGAGCGCCAGCGGGAGTACGGCCTCGGCGTCAGCCGCTACACGTGGGCCCAGGACGCGCCCGTCCTCATGGTGCCGCTGCCGGACGGGCTCTACGTCGACGGCGTGCTGCGGGTGGAGGGTCAGGCCCTCGACCCGCAACTGTCGCCCGATGGCAGCCGGGTGGCCTACGTGCGCGACGGCGAGCTGTGGGTGGACGACAAGCCCGTCACCACTGGCGCCCAGGAGGGCGTGACCCACGGGCTGGCCGAGTTCATCGCCCAGGAGGAGATGGACCGCTCGCACGGCTTCTGGTGGTCGCCCGACGGCACTCGCCTGGCCTTCGCCGAGGTGGACGAGCGCCACATCCCCGAGTACCGCATCCAACACGTCGAGGACAACACCGAGGAGCGCCATCGCTACCCGTTCGCCGGGGCCGACAACGCCAAGGTGCGGCTCGGCCTCGTCGGCCCGGAGGGGGGCGAGCCCGAGTGGCTCGACCTGGGGGAGTACGAGTACCTGGCCCGGGTCGACTGGGGCCCCGACGGCTCGCTGTTCGTGCAGACCGAGGACCGGTCCCAGCAGCGGCTCACCCTGCGGCGCGACGGCGTGGTCGTGCTCGAAGAGGCGAGCGACGTGTGGGTCAACCTGCACGACATGCTGCGGCCGCTGCCCGACGGCCGCTTCGTGTGGGCCTCGGAGCGCAGCGGGTTCCGGCACCTCTACCTGTATGAGGCGGACGGGACGCTGGTCCGCCAGTTGACCGAGGGCGAGTGGCAGGTCGACAGCGTCGACGCGGTGGACCCCGAGACGGGCCGGGTCTGGTTCAGCGCCACCAAGGACGGGGCGGGCGAACGCCATCTCTACGAGGTGGGCCTCGACGGCGGTTCGGAGGCGCGGCGGCTGACAACGGCGGCGGGCGTGCACCAGTCGGTGGTCAACCCCGGGCTCGGCCTGTTCGTGGACTCGCACAGCTCGGCCGTTGCGCAGCCGACCGTCACCGTGCGCCGGCTGTCGGACGGGGTGATGGTGCACCCGCTGTTCGCCCGCCCCGACCCGCGGGTGGCGGCGCTGGGGCTGGCGCCGCCCGAGCTGGTCAGCTTCGAGAACCGGGGCGGCACCCTTTTGCACGGGGCGGTGTTCAAGCCGGACGACGGGACGGGCGGGCCGTGGCCTACTGCGGTGCTGGTGTACGGGGGGCCGCACGCCCAGTTGGCTGTCGACCACTGGCCCCTGACCGCCAACATGCGGGCCCAGTACCTGCGGTCGCAGGGGTTCCTCGTGGCCGTGTGCGACAACCGGGGCAGCGCCCGGCGGGGCCTGGCCTTCGAGGGCGTGCTGCGGGGCAGGCTGGGCCAGGCCGAGGTGGACGACCAGGTCGACTTCGTGCGCTGGCTGGCCGGGCAGGGGCTGGCCGACCTCGAACGGGTGGGCGTGTACGGCTGGAGCTACGGCGGCTACATGGCCCTCATGCTGTTGGCCCGGGCGCCGGAGGTGTTCGCCGCCGCGGTGGCGGGGGCGCCGGTCACGTCGTGGGACGGCTATGACACGCACTACACCGAGCGGTACCTCGGCCTGCCCGCCGACAATGCCAAGGGCTACGAGGCCAGCGCCGTGTTCCCGTACGTCAGGGACATGCGGGGCGACCTGCTGCTAGTGCACGGGCTCATCGACGAGAACGTGCACTTCCGCCACACGGCCCGGCTGATGAACCGGCTCATCGCGGCCCGGCACGACTACGCCGCGCTGCTGTTCCCGGACGAGCGTCACGGCCCGCGCTCGCTGCCCGACCGGGTCTATCTCGAACAGCGCGTCACCGACTTCCTCGCCACCCGCCTCGCCCGCCCCTCCCGTTCTGGGAACGGCTAGGTGCGGCAGTCGCGCGTGCACGTTTCCAGAACGGGGCCGGGCCGGTGAGCCTCCGGCTGTTGGTGGCGCT
>DASYMT010000034.1:0-7522 GCA_036008925.1 Acidimicrobiales bacterium
GGGCACGTCCAGGATGCGCGCCAGCGTCTGGGCCAGCAGCGTCTTGCCGCAGCCGGTTGGACCGAGCAGCAGGATGTTCGACTTGGCCAGCTCGACCTCGCCGTCGCTGCTGCTGCTCGCACCGAACTGGATGCGCTTGTAGTGGTTGTAGACGGCGACCGACAGGATCTTCTTGGCCCGGTCCTGCCCGATCACGTAGTCGTTCAGGAAGGTGAAGATCTCCTGGGGCTTCGGCAGCTCGTCGAAGCGCATCTCGGAGGTCTCGGCCAACTCCTCTTCGATGATGTCGTTGCACAGGTCGATGCACTCGTCGCAGATATAGACCCCAGGGCCCGCGATGAGCTTCTTCACCTGCTTCTGCGACTTGCCGCAGAAGCTGCACTTGACGAGGTCGCCCCCGTCTCCGAACTTGGCCACAGTCGTTCCCCCCGACTCTCTTTACGCCACGCCCGCCGCAATGGGCGTGTCGGCAAGTTCTCGGCTCCGGATCACCTCATCGATGATGCCGTAATCCTTGGCCTCCTCCGCGGACATGATGAAGTCGCGGTCGGTGTCGTGCTCGATCTTCTCGATCGGCATGCCGGAGTGGCGGGCCAGGATCTGGTTCAGGAGGTCCCGCATGCGGAGGATCTCCTTGGCCTGCAGCTCGATATCGGTGGCCTGCCCGGCGGCCCCGCCCCACGGCTGGTGGAGGAGGATGCGGGCGTGGGGCAGGGCGTAGCGCTTGCCGTGCGACCCCCCGGCAAGGAGGACGGCGGCGGCCGACGCGGCCTGCCCGTAGCAGAACGTCGAGACGTCGTTCTTGATGAACTGCATGGTGTCGTAGATGGCGAACAGCGCCGTGATGTCGCCCCCGGGGCTGTTGATATAGAGGCTGATCTCCTTGTCCGGGTTCTCAGCCTCCAGGAACAGGAGCTGGGCGCAGACGAGGTTGGCGATCGTGTCGTCGATCGGGGTGCCCAGGAAGATGATGTTCTCCTTGAGCAGCCGGGAGTACAGGTCGTAGGCCCGCTCGCCCCTGTTCGAGGACTCCACCACCGTGGGGACGAGATAGTTGTACGCGGGCTGCATCACTCTGCGGGCTCCTCTGAGGTCTCCAGCACATCTGCCTGGGGGGACAGCTCGGCTCGATCGATGGGGCGGCCCTCCTCGTCGACAACCTCGACGTGCTGCACGAGCCATTCCAAGGCCTTCGCCTTCTTGATGTCCGAGCGTACCGTAGGCAGGGCGTCTTGGCGTTCGAGGTCGCGGCGCAGGCGGTCGGGCTTGGTGTCGAACCGCTCGGCCAGCCGGGCCACCTCGTTGTCCACATCGTCCTCGTCCGCCTCCAGCCGCTCGGCCTCGGCCAGCGCCCGCAGGGCCAGGTCGGCTTTGACCGACTCGACCGCGTCGACCCGGAGCTGGGCCACGAAGTCCTCCTCCGACGTGCCGGTGGCCTCGAGGTACTGGGCGATCGACGCGCCCTGGTGCTCCAGCCGGTGCGACAGGTCGCGGGCCCGGCGCTCCATCTCCTCGGTGACCAGCGCCTCAGGGGCCTCGTCCTCGACCAGCTCGACCAGTGCCTTCAAGGCCTCGTCCCGCATGGCCAGGCTGGCCTGGAGCTTCTTGACCGTGGCCAGGCGGGTGCGGGTGTCGGCCCGCAGCTCCTCCACCGTCTCGAACTCCGACGCCTCGCCCGCCCACTCGTCGGTGAGCTCGGGCAGCACGCTCTCCTTCACGTCCTTGAGCAGCACCCGGAACGACAGGGCCTCCTCGGACCCGGCGGGCGTGGCCTCGAAGCTGAGGATGTCGCCCACCTTGGCCCCCCGGAGCTGGTCGTCCAGCTCGGGGACGATCGACGCGCTGCCCACCACGTACGAATAGTCGTCGAGGGTCTGCTCGCCGCCGGTGATGTCGACCGTGACCACGTCGCGGTCGGCGGCCGGGCGGTCGACGGGCCGGAGGTCGGCGTCGCGCTCGCGCAGGCGGTCGATCTGGCGGTCGACCTCCTCGTCGGCCACCTCGGGGCTGGGCACCGTGACCTGGAGCCCGCCGTAGCCGGGGATGGCGACCTGGGGCCGGACCTCGACCACCGCGTCGAAGCTGACCGGGCCCTGCTCGGCGCTGGTGATGTCGATCTCGGGCGGGGCGATGGGGTCGAGCTCGGTGGTCTTCACCGCCTCGGCGTAGTACTCGGGCAGCGCCTCCCGGATGGCCTCCTGGCGGGCCGTGTCCTTGCCCATGCGGGCTTCCAGCAGCTTGCGGGGGGCCTTGCCCGGGCGGAAGCCGGGGATACGGACCTCGTGGGCGATCTTGCGGAAGGCGGCGTCGAGCGCCTGTTCGAACTCGCCTTCGTCGACCTCGACCGAGAGCTTGACCTTGTTGCCCTCGAGGGGCTCGACCGTTGCTTTCATAAGAGGTACGGAGTCTACCGGCCGGCCTTTGCAACCTCGGACCTCGTGACGACAGGCGCTCCGCCTCGACAGGCAGCAGCTTGTCCTGGCCCGCCCGCCCAGTAGGGGCCTTAGAGCTACCCGCCGACGCCGGTCAGCATCCGCCACGGCTTCGGGATGCGGCTCCGGGCGATGGCGCCCGCGTCGACAAGCGCGTTGAGGATGCTGCTCGTGGCCTCGTGGCGGAGCTGCACCCGGGGGGCGCTGCGCAGGGCGGCCCGCCACGTCTTCCAGCCCGGCAGGCCCACCGCCTTGTACACGCCCGGGTGGACGAGGGTCTCGAACATGCCCTGGATCACCCACGGGGCCGCGTACCTCACCAGCAGGCGGTCGAGCCACGACGCCTGGGCCCACTGCTCGGGCAGCACGGCCCGGGCGAAGGCCAGGTGCCGGGCCTCCTCCTGGCGGTGGTAGCGGCTGACCTCCCGCAGGAACGGGTCGGTGTCGGGGTGCTCGGTCAGGCGCTTCTGGATGAGGTCGGGGATCTCCTCACCCGCCAGCACCAGCACGTAGAGCAGCACCGGGCGGCGGATGGCGAAGTTGATGATGCGGCGGCGGATGAAGCCGGGCAGGCCGGTGGCGAAGGGGTTGTCCGACGCGGCGGTGGCGCCGAGCTGGTCCACCAGGCGGATGAACAGCCGGGAGTGGCGGGTCTCCTCCCCCAGCTCGTGGAGGATGTAGGTCACCCGGGGGTCGGTCAGGTCCCACGTGTCGGCCAGGTGGAGGCTGAAGCCCGCAGTCAGCACCGACTCGAAGCGCACGCCCTCAGAGGCGATGGCCGCCACCTCCTCCCGCGACAGCCGGGCCTTCTGGTCGGCGGTGAGGACGAAGTCGAGCCCCGCGGTGCTGAGCAGCTCGTCGGGCAGCACCTGGCCTGGGCCGGGACCGCCGGGGACCGCAGTGTCCGGGTCCAGCAGGCGCTTGGCCGAGACGTCGGAGAGGCGCTGGACACGCTCGTCGGCCTGCTTCGGGGTCATCGTTGTTGCCATTGGCCAATGGCACACTATGGAGGGGGACATTGTCAATGTTACTGTCGTCACAGTGACCTTGGACGAGGCGACGCCGGAGGAGACACCGGCCCACGGGGCGGCCGAGTACTCCATCGACGAGCTGGCCCGACTGGCCGGCTCCAACGTGCGCAACGTGCGGCTGTACCAAGAGCGCGGGCTGCTCCCTCGCCCCCGCCGGGTCGGCCGGGCCAACCGCTACGGCGAGGGGCACCTGGCCCGTCTCCGGCTCATCCTCGACCTCCTGGGCAAGGGCTATCCGCTGTCCGCCATCCGCGAGCTGGTGGAGGCGTGGGAGGGGCAGCGCAGCCTGGCCGACGTGCTCGGCTTCGAGCAGGCCGTCAGCGCCCCGTTCGTGACCGAGGCGCCGCGGCGCTACACCGCGGCCGAGCTCCAGGCCATGTTCCCCGACGAGGAGGAGCCGGAGCGGTCGTGGCGGCGGGCCATCCACCTTGAACTGCTGGTGCCGGATGCCGGGGAGTTCATCGCCCCCAGCCCCGCCCTGCTGGAGGCGGGGGCCGAGCTGGTGGCCGACGGGGTGCCCGTGGCCGCCGTGCTCGACGTGGCCGCCACCGTGCGCAAGTCGACCGACAAGCTGGCTGACGCCTTTGTGAGCATGTTCGCCCACCACATCTGGGAGCCGTTCGCCGCCGCAGGCATGCCCGCCGACCGGCTGCCCGACATCACCGAGGCGCTCGAGCGCCAGCGGCCCCTGGCCGAGCAGGCCGTGTCGGCCGCCATGGCCCACGCCATGCAGCGTCGAGTGGACGCCGTCGCCAAGGAGCATGCCCCTGTGCTGGCGAAGTCTTCACGGGGCCGCCGCCGCCGGCGACGGGCCTCGTAGCGCGAGCTGAGAGGCGGACCAATGCGAAGACTGGCTGTGGCCGGGGGCCTGGGTCTGGCATTGCTGACGGCGGCCACGAGCGTCTCGGCCCGATCGCCGGGGCCCAACCGGGAGCTCGACGTGCGCAGCCGTCCCTTCGCCTTCGCCGCCGTCGACGTGCCCAACTCCAACTTCAGCGAGCCGTCGATCGCCCTCACCAAGCGCGACTCGGTGCTGTTCTGCGGGCCCACCCGGCCGACCGTGGCGTACGTCAGGACCACCGACTGGTCGACCTTCTACCGCCAACAGCTCGGCACCGCGGGCGGGTCGGACTGCGATGTGAAGGTGGCGGCCGACAACGCCGTGCTGGTGGCCGACCTCCAGGTCTTCGGCACCGACGTCCTGCGCTCCACCGACGACGGGGCCAGCTTCCCGGTCGCCAACACAGCCGAGGACCCGGTCGAGCAGGACCGGCAGTGGCTTGGCATGGACCCCAGCAACCCGAAGACCGTCTATCTGGCCTTCCACGACTTCGTGCTGGAGAGCGAGGTGGTGGCCAAGTCGACCGACGGCGGGCAGACCTTCCCCACGCACGCGGTGGCGTCGGCCACCACCGACACCGCCTTGGCCAAGGACACCTACCCGAACACGTTCTCCGGGCCTGTGCGGGTCGACCCCACCGACCCTGGGCGGGTCTACGTGGCCTACGGCATCTCCACCTTCGACGACAACGTGGCCATGTGCCAGACCAGCCCCACGGCCTGTCCGTTCGGGGCGCCCCGGTCGGTGATGGTGGCGGTGTCGGGCGACGCCGGGAAGACGTGGCGCAACGTCATGCCGATCACGTCGCCGCCGGGCTCGGTCATCGGGAACCTGTTCCCGTGGATCACCGTGGACCGGGCCGGGAACGTGTACGTGGCCGCCGCGGGCGCCATGCGCAACGCCGACGGGACCTTCACCAACGGGCTGTTCCTCTCCATGTCCCGGGACCGGGGCGCGACCTGGTCGCCGGTGCGCAAGGTCAACGCCGGGCCGGGCGCGGTGGTGTTCCCGACCATGGTGGCGGGCAGCCGGGGCGTGCTCGACGTGGCCTGGCTGGAGTCGTCGTCGCCTGACCAGACAGCGGGCGACGCGGTGTGGACGGTGCACTTCGCCCAGTCCCGCAACGCGGCGTCGGCGGTGGAGGCGCCCACCTTCATCGAGGTGGCAGGCCCGGCCGTGCGGCACGGGGCCGTGTGCACCCTCGGCCTCAACTGCTCGGGGAACCGGGACCTGGGCGACTTCATGGAGATCGACCTGGACTCGTTCGGGTACGCCCACGTGGCGACCGCTTCGACCGAGGGCGGGCGGCACGTGCTGTGGTGGCGCCAGGACGCGGGGCCTTCGGCGTTGAGCGAGGCGTGCGCGCCGTCGTGCGTGGCCGGCCGGCCCAAGCCCCCCGGCGCCCCGCAGTAGCGCGCGTCGCTCAAGGGCCCGTCCTCAGGGGCGGTTGTGCGCCACCTGCCGGGCGCAGAACGGCCCACGGGACGAAATGGGGCACGGGTCCGTGTCGAGGCCGCCGCTACCCTTGCACCCGACCGGGGAGTGGCGCAGTGGTAGCGCACCAGCTTTGGGTGCTGGCGGTCGGGGGTTCGAATCCCCTCTCCCCGACCCAGCCGGCGCTTCGCCGTCGGTCCCGTCCGCCGTCGGTGCGTCCGTCGTCGGGCGGACACGCGGGTGTAGCTCAATGGCCAGAGCTTCAGCCTTCCAAGCTGAAGATGCGGGTTCGATTCCCGTCACCCGCTCGCATCGTTGTTCGTCTCGGCCCGCCGCCGGGTAGCACTGGCGCCGTACCGCCCCCGGGTCGGCGGGCGACCCGCGGCCGGCATGCACAGCATCCGCGAGTGGGCGGTTCCGTCCGTTTAGCCTTCGGCCGGAGGCAAGGGAGTCGACTCTGAACGACCGCACGAGGATCGGGTTGCTGGTTGTCGCCGTGCTGCTGCTCTTCAGCGGCGTCGTCGGCGCGGCCGTGCACAAGGACGACGGCGGGGAGACGGCGGCGGTCACCACCACGACGCAGCGCAGCCGGGGCTCGACCGGGTCCACCGACACCACCCTCGGCTTGTCGTCCAGCACGACCCAGTCCACGGCGACGGCCGCGACGGCGCCGACCACCCCCACGACCACGACGCCGACCACCGAGACCCCGCGGGGATCCAGCGGCTCGGGGCTGAGCTCGTCGGGCGCCGGGCAGGTCGCCTCGGGCCAGGGCCCGACCCCGCAGACCGGCCCGCCCGGCTGGGTGATGGCCCTCGGGCTGGCCGCCCTGATCGGGGCGCTGGCCGCCCGGCGGCTGGCCAAGGCCGCGGCATGACCGACGCCCCGCCCCCAGCGCCCGGTCCCGCCGCAGTCCCGCCCCGGCCCACCGTGCTGGTGGTCGACGACGACCCGTCGGTCGGCCGCATGGTCCGGCTGAGCCTGGAGATCGACGGGGCCGAGGTGCTGTCGGCCGCCACCCTGGCCGAGGGCCGGGACCTGCTCCAGCCCGGCCTGTCGGGCATCGTGCTCGACCGCCGCCTCCCCGACGGCGACGGCTTGGAGCTGCTCGGCCCCATCGGCACCATCTGCCCCGACGTGCCCGTGGTCGTCTACTCGGGGCTGGAGGACGGCAAGGAGCCGCCCACGGTGAAGCGGGTGGCCAAGACGGACATCGCCGCCCTGTTCGACGCCCTCGGCCTGAGCCGTTAGACGGTCTGCTTCAGCCGCAGAGCACAGAGCAGCCGCAGTGCAGACAGTCGCTCAGTCGCGCAGCAACGCCTCCCGGCCCGCTTGGTAGAAGGCCAGCGGGTCGGCCCCGGCCAGCAGGTCCGAGTAGGCCAGCGAGGCCCCGAACGGCTCGTTCCAGAACGCTCCCCGCCGGGGCTCCCATGGCCCCACGTAGAGGTAGGGCTCGGGGTGGCCCTCGTCGCCCGGCGACCCGCCGAAGTTGGCCCGCCGCCCCTCGGCGCCGAGGTCGACGGCCACGTCGAAGTGCTCGGGCCAGAGCTGCACGCGCGTGGGCTGGTCGGACGAGCCCGCCGAAGACGCCCACTCCCGCACCTGCTCCAGGCGCGACGTGACAAAGCCGAACCAGTCGCCCAGGGCCCGGGCCGCCACCGGGTTCACGTCGAGGCGCACCCGTGCGTCCCCATCGAGCAGCACGTTGTCCTCCACCCGAACCTGGCGGTCCCCGCCGTCCCCGCCGCCCGCGCCGTCCCTGGCGCCAGCGGCGAAGAAGGGCG
>DASYMT010000035.1:0-2301 GCA_036008925.1 Acidimicrobiales bacterium
GACGAGTACCCGGTGCCGAAGTCGTCGATGGCCAGCGACACGCCGAACTCGGACAGCCGGCGCAGGGTGGCGATGGCCCGGTTGGGGTCGGCCATGATCGTCGACTCGGTGATCTCCAGGATCAGCGCGGTGGCGTCGAGCGACTCGCGGTCGAGGGCGTTGGCCACCTCGTCGGGCAGGCCGCCGTCCATCAGCGAGCGCACCGACAAGTTGACGGCCACGCTGAGGCGCATGCCCCGGTCGGTCCACGAGCGGGCCTGGTGGGTGGCCTCGCTCAGCACCCACGAGGTGAGCGGCCGGATGAGCCCGGTGTGCTCGGCGATGGGGATGAACTCGTCGGGCGGGATCATCCCGTACTCGGGGTGGTGCCAGCGCAACAGGGCCTCGACGCCGCTCACCCGGCCCGTGCCCAACTCGGCCTTGGGCTGGTAGTGCAGGGCCAGCTCGCCCCGCTCGACCGCGTGGCGCAGGTCGGCGGCGAGGGACAGGCGGCGGGGCGAGTAACGGTCGTGCTCCCGGGCGTACAGCTCCCACCCGGAGCGGTTCTCCTTGGCCGCGTACATGGCCACGTCGGCCCGCTGGAGCAGCGCGGTCGAGGTCTCGCCGTCGACCGGCGCAAGCGCCACGCCGATACTGCCCCCAACCTCCAGCTTCATCTCGCCCACCGCGAACGGCTGCTCCAGGGCGGCCAGGATCTGGTGGGCCAGCTCGCCCGCCTCGCCGATGTGCTCGAGCGAGGGCAACAGGACGGCGAACTCGTCGCCGCCCAGCCGGCAGATGGTGGCCCGGTCGCCCAGCAGGCCGGTGAGGCGCAGGGCGATCTGCTGGAGCAGGCGGTCGCCGCTCTCGTGGCCCAGGGTGTCGTTGACCTCCTTGAACCGGTCGAGGTCGAGCAGCATCACCGCGGCCAGGCCGTCGGCCGGGAAGTCCTCGGCCACCGCGTCCATGGCCTCTTGGAACAGGGCCCGGTTGCCCAGGCCGGTGAGGGCGTCGTGCAGCGAGTCGTGGCGGAGGCGCTCGACCAGGCGGCCGTTGGCGAAGGCCACGCTGGCGTGGTTGGCCAGGGTCTCGAGGATCTTCAAATCCTCGGTGTTGAAGGCCGGGCCCTCGATCTGCCTGCCGCTGGTGGCGAGGGTGCCGATGACGCCGCCGTCGCCGTAGACGGGCACGATCATGGTCAGGCCGTCGTCCGACACGAGGGGCTGGAAGTCGCGCAGGACCCGGGTCTCCAGCAGGCCGGGGCCCTCGGGCTCGGCGATGCGGTTGACCTCTTCGCCGTCAGCCACCGTGCGGGCCATGGGCTTGGCCTTCTCGACGTCCCCGGTGACCAGCAGCTCGACCCGGTCGGCCCCGAAGACCTCGCGGACCTCGGTGAGGGTGGTGGCGACCACGGACTCGACGTCCAGCTCGCCGCCCACTCGGCGGGTGAAGCCGTACAGCAGCTCCATGCGGCGGTAGGCGTGGCGCAGGCGCATGAAGGCCAGCAGCACCATGCGGGCCACCACCAGCGGAGACACCAGGACCACCACGCTCAACGGGCCGAGCCAGGTGTAGAGCTCGCCGATGAGGGTGCCCAGGAGGCCGAAGATCAGGTAGTTGGGCAGGGCGGGGGCCATGTCGGCCCACACGGCCCGGATGCTGGAGTTCGAGTCCACGGCCACGCCGGGGAGCACCAGCACCACGTTCACGGTGGCGAAGGCCAGGGCCGCGGCTCCGACCGGGATGGCGATCGGCATGTCGGGCGAACGGAGCAACTGGTAGGAGAAGGCGCCCGCCGCGCCTGCCAGCGAGTACTGGGCGCAGTTGAACAGGACGATGCGGTACTTGCGGCGGCGGATGACGTCGAAGGCCAGGCCTCCGCAGGCCCCGACCACAGCGGCGCCGAAGACGCCCCCCTGCCCCTCGAAGGCGGCGATGGAGGCCATGACCACCATGAAGCTGGGGCTGACCCGGGCGTTGGTAGGCAGCAGGACGGCGGCGTTCTCGGCCCAGATCAGGAGGCCGGCGAACAGGGCCAGGGGGCCGAGGGCAGGCCACGACACGCCGCTGGCGGGTAGGCCTCCGAGGAGGAGCGCCGCCACAGCGATGCACACAAGCTCAAGCTTGTGCACATGACTCGCCGACTGCGGGCCGACTCCCATCCTCTCGTGCTCTCCCTTTCGATGGCTGCGATGACGACAGACCGAGGAGTGGGCGGCAAGAGCCTCTTACCGAAACGTCGCACCTTGCTGATGAGCAAATTTCCGTTGGGATCAGCCGTTCCGGGAGAAGCCAGCACCGCCGGCAACCAGAAGGGCCATG
>DASYMT010000036.1:0-6275 GCA_036008925.1 Acidimicrobiales bacterium
CAGCCCCGTCGAGCCTGCCCCAACAGCCCGCGGCCCGACAGGGCGCGGACGCCCAGGCGCCCGCCACCGGCCCCGCGCCCGCCGCGAGTCCGGCCCCCGCGGCCCGGCGCCCCCAGGGCCCGCCCCCCGGCACCCGCCCCACCCCGCCCCCGGGCGCCCCTCCCATGTCCTCGACCGGCAAGCCCATCCCGCCGCCTCCCGGCGCGCGCCGGCCCCCGGTCAGCTCCACCGGCAAGCCCATCCCGCCCCCGCCCGGCCGCCCCGGCCCCGGCGGCGCCCCTGGCCGTCCTGGCCCCGGCGGCGCGCCCGGTCGACCCAGCGGTCCCGGCGGCCCTGGCGGCGCGGGCCGTCCCATGGGCGGCGGCGCAGGCCGACCCGGCGGCGGCTTCGGCGGCGGCGGCGGCCGTCCTGGCGGCGGCACTGGCACGTATGGCGGCGGCCCCGGCGGGGGTGGCGCAGGCCGACCCGGCGGCGGTTTCGGCGGCGGCGGTCGGGGAGGACCCGGCGGCGGTCCGGGGGGAGGCCCTGGCGGCGGTCCCGGCGGCGGCCCTGGCGGCGGCCGCGGCGGCGCCTTCGGACGGGGCAGGCCCCCGCAGCGCAGGCGCAGGCGGCGTCGGAACCTCGAAGAGCTGGAGCCCACGCAGGCCACCAGCTACATGCCTTCAAACGCCCCCATCCCCGAGGGCGAGGTCATCATCGAGCGCGGCTCCACGGCCCAGGACATCGGGCCCAAGCTGAACCGCTCGGCGGGCGACGTGGTGCGCTTCCTGCTCCTTCAGGGCGAGATGGTCACCGCCACCCAGAGCCTGTCGGACGAGGCCATCGAGCTGTTCGCCGACGAGATCGGCGCGGTCATCCGCCTGGTCGATCCGGGCGAGGAGAAGGAGGCCCAGCTCCAGGCCAAGTACTTCGACGACGAGGACGAGGAGGAGGAGGACGAGAACCTCCGCCCCCGCCCGCCCGTGATCACGGTCATGGGCCACGTCGACCACGGCAAGACCCTGCTGCTCGACCGCATCCGCTCGGCCAACGTGGTGGCGGGCGAGGCGGGCGGCATCACCCAGCACTTCGGGGCCTAGCAGGTCGAAAAGGGAGGGCGCCTCATCACCTTCATCGACACGCCGGGCCACGAGGCCTTCACCGCCATGCGGGCCCGGGGCGCCGACGTGACCGACATCGTGGTGCTGGTGGTGGCGGCCGACGACGGCGTGATGCCCCAGACCATCGAGGCCCTCAACCACGCCAACGCGGCCGAGGTCCCGATCGTGGTGGCGGTCAACAAGATCGACCGCGAGAACGCCGACCCCAACCGGGTCATGCAGCAGCTCTCCGAGTTGGGCCTCGTCCCCGAGTCGTGGGGAGGCGACTCCATCTTCGTGGAGGTGTCGGCCCTGCAGGACCTCGGGGTCGACGACCTGCTCGAGCAGCTCCTCCTGGTGGCCGAGGTCCAGTTGGCCGACGAGCTGGTGGCCAACCCCGAGACCCGGGCCCGGGGCGCGGTGCTGGAGGCCAACCTCGACGTGGGCCGCGGCCCGGTCGCAACCGTCATCGTGGAGAACGGCACCCTCCGGGTGGGCGACCCCATCGTGGCCGGCGCGGCGTGGGGCCGGGTGCGGGCCCTCATCGACGACAAGGGCGACAACATCAAGGAGGCCCCGCCCTCCACGCCCGTCCAGGTGCTCGGCTTCTCCGACGTGCCCAGCGCGGGCGACGAGTTCCGCGTGCCCGCCTCGGACAAGGTGGCCCGGGAGATCGGCGAGCTTCGGGCTCAGCGCTTCCGCAGCCGGGACCTGGGCAAGACGCCCTCGGTGGCGGGCGCAGGCGGGGCCAAGCTGGAGGACATCTTCGAGCAGATCCAGCGGGGCGAGACGGCCACGCTGGCCGTCATCCTCAAGGCCGACGTGCAGGGCTCGCTGGAGGCCGTCACCGAGAGCCTGCGCAAGCTGGAGCGCGACGAGGTGAAGCTGGCCTTCGTGCACCGGGCCGTCGGCGGGATCACCGAGAACGACGTGCAGTTGGCGGCGGCGTCCAACGCCACCATCATCGGCTTCAACGTGCGCCCGGACCGCAAGGCCCGGGAGCTGGCCGAGGCCTCGAACGTGGAGATCCGCAGCTACGAGATCATCTACAAGCTGATCGAGGACATCGAGTCGGCCATGGTCGGCATGCTCGCCCCCGAGTTCGAAGAGGTCATCACCGGCGAGGCCGAGGTCCGGGAGATCTTCCGGGTGCCGCGGGTCGGCGCCATCGCCGGGTGCTACGTCCGCAACGGCGTCATCACCCGAGGGTCCAAGGTCCGCTTCCTGCGGGAGGGCGTCATCTTGTGGAAGGGCGCCATCACCTCGCTCAAGCGGTTCAAGGACGACGCCCGGGAGGTGGCGGCGGGCTTCGAGTGCGGCATCGGCCTGTCGAACAACCAGGACCTCAAGCCGGGCGACATCATCGAGACGTTCGAGGACCGGGAGATCCCACGCACGTAGCAGCGGTGGAGTTGGATCTGCATCTCCCCAACTGCCATTCGCTGAAGGAGAAGCGGGCGGTGCTCAAGTCCATCCTCAACGGGGCCCAGAACCGCTACGGCGTCGCCGCGGCCGAGGTCGCCCATCAGGACAAGTGGCAGCGGGCCGGGCTCGGCTTCGCCTGCGTGTCAGGCTCGGCCGCCCACGCCGACGACGTGCTGGCCAAGGTGGAGCGCTTCGTCTACTCGTTCCCCGAGGTCGAGGTCATCCAGGCCGTCTGGGGGGTCGATGCCTGACCACCGCAGGGACAGCAAGCCCGTCCGCCGCTACCCCCGCGCCCTGCGGGTCAACGAGCTTTTGCGCGAGGTCCTGGCCGAGGAGCTGGCGCTGCTGCTGGAGAACGACGAGCGCCTCGGGCTCCTCACCATCACCGCGGTCGACTGCGAGGCCGACCTGCGCCACGCCAAGGTCTTCCTCAGCAGCCTGCCCGAGTCGGCCGAAGAGGCACTGGGCGAGCACCGGGCCCGGCTCCAGGCCGCCATCGGCCGACAAGCCAGGCTCAGGCGCACGCCCCAGCTTTCCTTCGAGGTCGACCCCGGAGTACGACAGGGGGCGATCGTGGATGACATCCTGCGAGGGCTCAACGACGGCGAACAGCGATGAGGACGGCGCAGCGATGAGGACGGCGCGGCAATGAGGACGGCGCAGCGATGACGACAGAGTTGGACCACGAGTTCGAGCGGGCGGTCGAGGCCATTGCCGCCGCGCCCGGCCTGGCCCTCGCCTGTCACGTCGGCCCCGACGGTGACGCCCTCGGCTCGCTCCTCGCCCTCCACCACCTGTGCCGGGCCCACGCCAAGCCGTCGGTCGCCAGTTGGTCGGAGCCCTTCGAGGTGGCGCCCCACTACGACTTCCTGCCCGGCCTCGACCTCACCACCAAGCCCGCCGACTTCCCGGCCGCCCCCGAGGTCATGGTCACCTTCGACTGCGGTTCCCTGGCCCGCCTGGGCGACCTGGCCGTCCCCGCCGCCGCGGCCCGCCACCTGATCGTGGTCGACCACCACGCCAGCAACGACCGCTACGGCAGCATCAACGTCATCGACGCCGGCGCGGCGGCCACCGCCGTCCTCGTGCACCGGCTGGCCCAGGCCCTGGGCTGGTCGCTCAACCGGGACGCGGCGCTGTGCCTCTACACCGGCCTGGTCACCGACACGGGCCGCTTCCAGTACTCGAACACCACCCCAGAGGTCTTCGAGCTGGCCCGGGAGCTGGCCGAGTTCGACCTGCCCATCGCGGGCGCCAGCCGCCAGCTCTTCGAGCTGCACCGGTTCACCTACCTCCAGATGGCCGGGGCCTGCCTGGCCCGGGCCCAGCTCGACCGGGAGCTGCGGTTCGTGGCCACCTGGGTCACCAACTTCGACCTCGACGGCTTCGGCGTCGACGTGGCCGAGACCGAGGGCCTCATCGACCTGGTGCGGCGCACGGCCGAGGCCGACGTGGCCTGCGTGTGCAAGGAGACGCCCGAGGGCGTCCGGGTGTCGCTGCGGTCGGTCAAGGACGACATCGACGTGGGAGCCGTCGCCGCCCAGTTCGGCGGCGGGGGGCACAAGTACGCGGCGGGCTTCGTGGCCGCCTACCCGGTGGTCGACGTGCTCGGCGGCATCAAGGCCGCCCTGCGCGAGCAGCGCGAGGCGCGCCGGCGCGAGAACCGTTGATCGACGGGCTGGTCGTCGTCGACAAGGCGGCGGGCTGGACCTCGCACGACGTGGTGGCCAAGTGCCGCGGCGTCTTCGGCCAGAAGCGGGTCGGCCACTCGGGCACCCTGGACCCCGACGCCACCGGCGTGCTGCTGGTCGGCCTGGGCCGGGCCACCCGGCTGCTGCGCTTCCTCACCGACCTGCCCAAGTCGTATGTGGGGGAGGTCGTGTTCGGGACGGAGACGTCGACCCTCGATGCCGCGGGCGAGGTCACCGCCACCCACGACATGGCCGGGCTCGACCCGTTCCAGGTGGCGGCCGTGCTGTCCCGCTTCACCGGCCCCATCGAGCAGGTGCCGCCCATGGTGTCGGCCGTCAAGGTGGGGGGCAGGCGGCTGCACGAGCTGGCCCGGGAGGGGATCGAGGTGCCGCGCCAGGCCCGCCCGGTCACCGTCCACCGACTGGCGGTCGAGCCCACCGCCGACCCGCTCGTCTACGGCATCGAGGTCGACTGCTCGTCGGGCACCTACATCCGCACGCTGGCCGCCGACCTGGGCCACGCCCTCGGGGGCGGCGCCCACCTGCGCGGCCTGCGCCGCACGGCCATCGGCTCGTTCACGCTCGACCAGGCCGCCTGGCTCGACGACCTGCGCGTGCTCGGCCCGGCCGAGGCCATGCGGGACTACCCCTCGATCACCGTGGAGGAGGAGTCGGTCAAGGACGGCCGCATCCTCGACGTCGACCTGGCAGGCCCGACGGCCGTGCTGGCCGCGTCGGACGGCCGCCTCCTCGCCGTGTACGAGCCCCACGGCCCCGGCCGCTCCAAGCCCGCCGTCGTCCTCGCCCCCGCCTGACCCGCCCCCGCCCCCCACCCGTCCCCCGTTCTCGGCACCGTGGCCTCGGCCTTCCGAAGGCAGGGTTCCCGGAACGGGGCGGTAACGTCGGCCGGCGATGGAGGTGATCACCGACCTGGGGGCGTGCCCGCAGCCCCCCGCGGGCAGCGTGGTCACCATCGGCGCCTACGACGGCGTCCACCTGGGCCACCGGGCCCTCATCGAGCGGGTGCGGTCCATGGCCGCCGAACTGGGCTGCGCCAGCGCGGTCGTGACCTTCGACCGCCACCCGGCCACGGTGGTGCGGCCCGAGTCGGCGCCGCGCCTCCTCACCGACCTGGAGCAGAAGCTGGAGCTGCTGGCCGAGACCGGCGTCGACTACACGCTGGTCGTCCGCTTCGACGAGGCCCGCTCCCAGGAGTCGGCCGCCGACTTCGTGCACGAGGTCCTGGTCGGCTGCCTGGCCGCCCGGGCCGTGGTGGTGGGCCACGACTTCCACTTCGGCCACGGCCGCCAGGGCAACGTCCCCATGCTCCAGGCCATGGGCGCCGACCTGGGCTTCGACGTGCTGGGCGTCTCCCTCGTGGGCGACAGCGAGCCGATCAGCTCCACCCGCATCCGGGGTCTGTTGGCCGAGGGCGATGTGGCCGGGGCCGCGGCCCTGCTGGGCCGGCCCCACGAGGTGCGCGGCACCGTCGAGCACGGCGACGCCCGGGGCCGCGAGCTGGGCTTCCCCACGGCCAACGTGGCCGTCCCGGCCGAGATCCTGCTGCCCGCCGACGGCATCTACGCGGGCTGGTACCTGCGGCCCGACGGGTCGAGGCACATGGCCGCCGTCTCCCTGGGCCGGCGGCCGACCTTCTACGACGCGGCCGAGAAGTCCCTGCTGGAGGCCTACCTGCTCGACTTCGACGGCGACCTGTACGGCGAGCGGGCCCGGGTCCAGTTCGTGCGCCGCCTGCGGGGCGAGCAGCGCTTCGACCGGGTGGAGGACCTGGTCGCCCAGATGCAGGCCGACGTGGCCGCCACCCGGAGCGAACTGGCCTAAGCCGCACCGGCCGTTTGTTGTCCGACTGTTGACTCAAATCGGACAAACCTCCCGTCGAAGTCTTCGGTATGCGCCGGTTCACCACCACCCTCGCCACCCTGTTGGGCCTGGCCGCGGCCGGGTTCCTCCTGCTCTTCGCCCCGCACGCCGAGGCCGACCCCTGCCCGGTCGGCGGCCAGCTCGTCCCCGGGTGCACGTCCCCGCCCACCACCACCCCGACCACCCCGCCCCCGGTGAA
>DASYMT010000037.1:0-8321 GCA_036008925.1 Acidimicrobiales bacterium
TGTGGGCGGGCGGGTAGCCGAGGCGGCCGCACGGGATGATCTGGTTGAGCCAGTCGCCGTAGCTGCTCGACGTGAACAGCCGCTTGGAGCCCTCGTACAGGTGGCCGAGCGTGTCGTCCAGGGTGGGCAGCTTGGCCTTCACCGTGTCGGTGACGATGGTCAGGTTGGCCAGCAGGCTGTCGAGCTCGCCCCGGTTGCGGGACAGCAAGAAGTTGAGGTTGTCCGAGAAGCGCCCGAGGTCCACCACGGCCCGGTCGAGCACGTCGGTGTTCTCGCTGAACGTCTTGGAGACCAGGACCAGGTTCTCGAGCACCGTCTTGATCTGGGCATCGCGGCTGTTGATGGTGCCCGCCACCGTGTCGAGGTTGCCGATCATGCGGGCGATGGCCTGGTCCCGGTCGGCCAGGCCCTGGGTGAGGGTGGCCAGGTCGTCCAGGGCCTTGCGCACCTTGGCCTCGTTGCCGTCGAGGGCGCCCACCACGGTGTCGAGGAAGCTGTTGACCTGCTTGGGGTCGAGGGCCTGCACGATGGGCCCGAGGCGGTTGAACAGCTCCCCCAGGTCGACCACCGAGCGGCTCTTGGCGATGCGGTCGCCGTCGTTGAGGACGGTGGAGGCGGTGCCCGGGTAGAGGTAGACGTAGCGCTGGCCGAGCAGGTTGCGCCACCGCACCGCGGCCTGCGTGTCGCTCGGCAGTTCGAGGCCTTTGCGCACCGAGAAGCGGACCTTGGCCTTGCCCTTGTCGACCGCGATCTTGCCCACCTTGCCCACCACCACGCCCGAGACCTTGACGTTGTCGTTGGGCAGCAGCCCGGTCACGTCGTCGAACGACGCGGTCAGGTCATAGGTGCCCCGAAAGGGGTGGATGTTGCCGATGGTGAAGGCCAGGTACCCGGTGAAGACCAGGCACACGGTGATGAAGGCCAGCAGCTTGACGACGGTGCCCTTCACTGGAGCAGGCTCCCGATCAGGCTGGTGACCCCGTCCGCCCCGGACTGGGGCGCGGGCAGGGGCGTCCCCGCGAAGGGCAGTTCGAGTCCGGGCGCCTGAGGCCCGGGCAGGAGGGGACGGGCCCTGGCCGCGGGGTTGGGCGCGGTGGTCGTCGTGTTGGTACTGCCCGGGTTCTCCCCGCAGGGCTCGACCCGGCCCCCGGGGCACTCCTCCCCGATGATGAACTTCACGCCTGCGTACTTGGTGCCGTCGCCCTTGTCGATGTGGCCGACCTCGGCCAGCACCTGGAAGAAGATGCGCAGCCCGTCGAGCAACGGGCGGATCTGGGGCCTGCGGTCGTAGATGACCTGGAGGGCCTTGCCCCCCTGGGTGGCCGCCTTGGCCAAGAGGGGCTGATGGGCGTCGAGCAGGTCCGACAGGTCGGTGGAGAGGCGGGCGGCCTGGTCGAGCAGGGCGGCCAGCTCGTCGCTGCGCTGGTTGATGGGCGGCAGGGCCACGTTGAGGTTGCGGGCCGCGCCCAGCAGGTCGCCCGAGCGGTTGGCCAGCTCGTCGCTGAGGCGGGCCAGGTCGTCGAGGAAGAGGCGGGTGTCGGCGTCGTGGCGGGCCTGGAGCTCGGCCAGGGCCGCGAAGTTGCCGATCTGGCGGTTGATGGCGGGGCCCTCCCCCTCGGCCCCGTCGGCCAGCGTGCCGATGATGGTGGCCAGCTCCTCCGGCTTCACGGCCTGGAGGATGGGATAGAGGTCGCTGAGGATCTTCTCGAGCTCGAAGCCGCCGACCGTGTCCTTGACGTAGTCCTCGTCGTGGAGGAAGGGGCCGGTGGTCTCGGCCGGGCCGGGGTCGATGTCCACGAACTTCTCGCCGAAGAGGGTCTTGGGCCGGATGGTGGCCTTCGACCCGGCGGGCACGTGCTCGCCCTTGTCGATGTCCATGCGCACCAGGGCCCGGCCGTCCTTCAGCTTGACGTTGCGGACGTGGCCGATGTTGATGCCGTGGATCTTCACGTCGGACTGGGACTGGAGGCCCTGGCCCGCCGAGGAGAACAGGCCGTTGAGCTGGTACACGGGCCTGAGCGCGCCCGCGGCGCGCACCTTCACGCCGAAGTAGACGAGGCCCATGATCAGCGTGAGGGAGATGATGCCGGACAGGATCCGGGTGGTGCGTTCGCTCATCCGCCCCCGCTACCCGGCGATCTTCACGGTGTTGCCGCCGCCCCAGAACAGCAGCGACAGGATCAGGTTCAGGATCACCACGGTCACGATCGACAGGCGGATGGCCCGGCCCACGGCCACGCCCACCCCGGCGGGCCCGCCCGAGGCGTAGTACCCGTAGTAGCAGTGGATGAGCGACACGGCCACGGCGAAGATGACCGCCTTGGCCGTGGAGTAGGCCACGTCGATGGGCGGCAGGTACAGCCGGAAGTAGTGGTGGTACACGCCGGGCGACAGGCCGAAGAACTTGGTGGTGACCAGCTCGGTGGCCAAGAAGCTGGCGTAGAGGGAGAACAGGTAGAGCGGGATGATGCACAGCACGGCGGCCACCACCCGGGTGCACACCAGGTAGACGAGGGTCGGGACCGACATGACCTCGAGCGCGTCGATCTCGTCGGAGATGCGCATGGCCCCCAGCTCGGCCGTGAAGCCCGCGCCCACCTGGGCCGCGAAGGCCACTCCCGCGATCAGCGGGGTCACCTCCCGGGTGTTGGCGAAGCTCCCCACCAGGCCGGTGAAGGCCTCGGCCCCGATCTGCTGGAGGCCCTTGAACCCCTGGAGCCCGACCTCGGTGCCGGTGAAGAACGACATCGAGAAGATGACGAAGACCATGCCCCCGCCCACGATGAGGGCGCCCGCGCCGATGGTGATGTCGGAGACGAGGGCGAACAGCATCCCGCTGTAGCCCCGGATGAAGATCTTGGGGGTGTCCCAGATGATCTTGGCGTAGAAGGCGAGCTGGCGGCCCACCTCCTCCATGGCCGACCCCAGCGCGCCCACGACCCGCCCGGCCCGTCGCCCGATCTGTGCAGGCGCGGCCATCAGAACTTCTGGGGGATGAGGGCGAAGTAGAGCGTGGTCATGATGAAGTTGGCGAAGAAGATGAGGATGAAGGTGATGACGACGGCCTGGTTCACGGCGTCGCCCACGCCCTTGGGCCCGCCCTTGGCGTAGAGGCCCTTGTAACAGGCGACCATTGCCGCGATGAACCCGAACACGGCCGCCTTGAACAGGGCGCTGAACAGGTCGGAGAGCTGCACCAGGGCGGTGAAGCCGGAGAAGTAGGCGCCCGCGGTGGTCCCCTGGACGAGCACGTTGAACACGAAGCCGCCTGCCAGGCCCGCCACGCTGACCAGCGACACGAGGGCCAGGCTGACCGTGGTGGCGGCCCACAGCCGGGGGGTGACCAGGCGGTGGATGGGGTTGACGGCCATGACCTCCATGGCCGCGATCTCGTCTCGGATCTTGCGCGACCCCAGGTCCGCGGTCATGGCGCTGCCGCCCGCGCCCGCGATGAGCAGGGCGGTGGCCACCGGGGCCGCCTCGCGCACGATGGCCAGCACCATGGCCGCGCCGGTGGCCGCCTCGGCCCCGAGCTGGCGGTTGAACGACCCGACGTGCAGGGCGATGACCATGCCGAACGGGATGGAGATGAGGATGACGGGCAGGCTGGTCACCTTGGCGATGAACCAGCACTGGCTGACGTACTCCCCCAGCCACTCGGTCACCTTCCACGTGTTGCGCAGGCCCTCCAGGCAGACGGCGAACATGTTGCCCGTCTCGCGCATGAGGGCCTGGGGCTTGGCCGCGAAGGAGGTCGGCGCCGCCATCAGACCGTCATGATCTCGTCGTCGACGTCTTCTTCGTCGGGCTCGTCGGCGTCGGTGGACATCTCGTCCATCCCGATGGGCCCCTTGGCCCGGCCCGAGAGGAACTGGCGGATGATGGCGTTCTTCGAGTCGCGCATCTCCTCCTTGGCCGCGAACTGCACAAGACCGGACCGGAACAGCACGCCCATGTACTCGGCCACCCGCATCACCGAGGGGATGTTGTGGGTGATGATGAAGAACGTCGCCCCCGTCTCCTTCTGGACGTTGACGACCAGCTCGTCGAGGTAGGCCACCCGCACGGGGTCGAGGCCCGAGTCCGGCTCGTCGAACAGGACGATCTCGGGGTCCAGCACCAGGGCCCGGGCCAGCCCGGCCCGCTTCTTCATCCCGCCCGACACCTCGCCCGGCACCTTCTTGAGGTGGTCCAGCAGCCCGACCATGCCCGCCTTCTCGAGGACGATGTCGCGGACCTCCCGCTCGCCCTTTTTGGTGTGCTCGCGCAGGGGGAAAGCGATGTTGTCGAACAGGTTCATGGACCCGAACAGGGCCCCGTCCTGGAAGAGCACGCCGAACTTGCGGCGCACCCGGTAGAGGTCCTTCTCCCGCATGCCGACGATGTTCTCGCCGTCCACCCAGATCTCGCCTGCGTCCGGGCGCAGCAGGCCGATGATGTTCTTCAGCAGGACGGACTTGCCGGTGCCCGACGGGCCGAGGATCGCAGTGATCCGGCCCTTGGGGACGTCGAAGCTGATGTCCTGGAGGACGGTGTGGGAGCCGAACGACTTGGTGACCCCTCGAAGCGAGATGATCGCTTCAGGACTGGTGCGATGGTCGGCCACTGACACCCCTGTCGGCACAAGCGTCGGAACAAGTCGGACACTAGTCCCTGGGTGACGGAGGGCACATCCGCGGCGCCTGCCCTGCCGGGGGCTGGGGAGAAGGGTTGGGGAGGGGTCCAGGAAGCCGTTGGTGCCGTCCGTCACCCGACCAACGCTCTTGTGGAACGCTCGGATCCTTGGGACGTTGTCTACTTGGCTTCCTGAACTCCCCAATGCCCGACGACCGCCCCCCTCGATCCCCCTTGCGGGGTGCCGAGGGCCCACGACCTTGGCTGTCTGGGGCGTTGCGGACCCGCTAGTTATGACGCGGCGAACGCGGCCCGTCAAGGGGCGATCGGCCTACTGCGACCTGGGGTTTCGCGCGTCGTCGCTGGTCAGGAGGGCCGCGATTTTTTTGCCCCGAACCTCAGAACCGCGACCGGAGGGCGAGCACGGCGTTCACGTAGGCCGTGGTCTCCGGGAGCAGACCCTGGCGACGCACCGACGTGGGCCCCTGGTAGTAGCCCGCCACCGCAGTGGGCACGTCGCCCTTGCTCTGCTTGAGCAGCCAGGCCAGGTACCGGGCCGACATGTTGATGTTGTCGGCGGGCTTGTTCGGGTCGAGCTTGGCCCCCCGCAGCAAGGTGGTGTTCACGAATGTGACCGTGATGGGCATGAGCTGGCCGATGCCGAGGGCCTTGGTCGACGACACCTTGTCGTTCTGCCAGCCCGACTCCATCCACGTGACCGCCTTGAGCAGGTCGGCGGGGGCCTTGTGGCGGGCCGCGGCCTGGTCGAACGTGCGGATGAGGGCCATGCGTTCTGGCATCTGGCGCAGCCGCTCGGGCAGGCGGGGGTCGCCCGCCGGCGCAGGCGGGGTCGGCAGCTTGAGGACCATGCCGACCTGGAGGCGCCGGGCGTTGCGGACGTTGTTGAGCTGGGCCAGCGCGCCCGGGGTGGTGTTGGCCCGGGCCGCGATGCGCCCGAGGGTGTCGCCCTTGACCACTTTGTAGGTGGCCGCCGCGATGGGCTTGGGGGCGGGGGCGCGGCGTTTGGCCGCGGCCTGGCCCGCGCCGGCCAGCAGGGCCAGGGCGACGAGGACGGACAGGGCTCTGCGCATCGGGATGCTCCTCGTCAACACCAGCGGGAGAGGGTCGGGAACGGGTTGACCGGGTGGCCCGCCGGGTGGACCTCGAAGTGGAGGTGGGAGGCGCCGCCCTTGGCGTTGCCGGTGTTGCCGACGGTGCCGATCTGCTGGCCTGCCTTCAGCGTGCTGGCCTTGGCCGTGATGGCGTCGAGGTGGGCGCCGTAGTAGAGCACGCCGTCGGTGCCGTGGAGGTAGAAGGCCAGGCCGCCGACGGGGCCGTTGCGCAGCTCGAGCCCGCCCGCCACGGGGGCGACCACCGGGGTGCCCTTGGCCGCGAACAGGTCGTTGCCCAGGTGCCGGCGCCCGCCGCCGTCACGCGCCGCCCCCCAGTCGTTGCTGAAGCGGCGGGCGCCCGCCACCGGGCACTGCCACGACGGACCGGGGACGGTGAGGGTCTTGCCCACCTGGAGGGGCTTGTTGGCTTTGAGGCCGTTGCGCTTGCGCAGGTCGGCGACGGTGGTGTCGAACCGCTTGGCCAGGTCGCTCAGGTTGTCGCCCTTGGCCACGGTGTAGGTCTGCACGCCGCTGCCGCCCAGCACGACCACCTCGTTGGTGAGGGCGGGCGGGGGCTTCTGCTTGGTGCTCGTGTTCTTGGTGCTCGTGGGCGCAGGCTTGGGCGCGAGCAGGCTCAGGACTTGGCCCGCGCGGATGCGGTGGGGGTCCTTGACGGCCGGGTTGGCCGCTTGGAGGGCGGGCACGGTGGTCTTGAAGCGCTTGGCGATCCGGATGAGGGTGTCGCCCCGCTTCGCCTTGTAGGTCGTGGGCGTGGTGCTTTTGGCTGCTGCCGCCTGGCCCGCCAGCACAACTGCCCCGACGAGTACCAGGGCGCGAAGTTGGCGCATTCTCCACCTCCTTCCGCCCCCGAGACCGTTCACCATACTTTGTCAACATCGGCAACACAACCCCCTCCCTCAACACACAACCCCCCTTCACCTCGCGTTTCCACAGGGACAGTGCCTGTGGAAACGCGAGGTGAAGGGGCGGTTAGGTGCGGGCGGTGCGGCGGGCTTGGGCCCGGTTCTCGGCGTCGAGGCGCTCGAGGTCGTACGTCCCGTGGTCCACGTAGGACATCAGCTCGGCCAGCACCCGGTGCCCGGCCTGCTCGGCGATCAGCCGGTGCATCTGCTGGCACACCCGGCGGTACTCGGGGTGCCCCTGCGGCCCGGTCCGCAGCTCCAGCATGTGCATGGCCTCGCGGGCGTTCATCTGCATGGCGTACCGGACGCGGTAGGCCAGGGCCACCGCATACGACGCCTGCTTGGCGAACCCGCCGTCGTACAGCACGTCGTAGAGCGCGGCCGAGCGCTCCATGGCCTCGGCGAACGGCTCGGTCTGCCCGGCCTCGGCCACCGCCTCGGGCAGCACGTAGTCGTGCCGGGGCGACAGGTCCTGCCACTCGATGGTGAGCATCCGGTGGCGCTGGAGGTCCCGGAAGGCCCCGTAGTCCGACAGCACGTCGAAGCGGTAGTCGATGCGCTCCCACGCCCGCCCGGGCCGGTGGCGGCGGTTGCCCCGCTCCCCCACGTAGGCCTTGAGCACGGCCAGCTTGTCCTCGCCCGACATGGCCTGCACCCGGGCCAGCACCTGGTCCTCGGGCAGGGCGGTGTGCGGGTAGAGGGCGGCGGCGACCAGCTTGTCCTCGGCCTCGGGGTCGAAGTCGACGAGGGTGACCATGGGCCGGGGCTCGGGGGCCTCGTCGCCCAGCAGGTCCTCGGCCAGCCGCTCCATGGACCGGCGGTTGACGTCGAGGTAGTCGGACCAGGCCCCGCCCCGGTCCGGCAGGTCGACCCGCTTGAGGAACGACGGGATGACCTTGCGCAGCTCGTCCAGCATCATCTGGGCATAGGCCCGGGCCTCGGGCAGCGGGTGGGACCGCATCCGCAGCAGCAGGGCCTCGTAGGCCTGGCCCGTCCCGTAGATGCCCACGTTGCTGAGCGACGCGGCCGGGAGGAGGCCCCGCAGCGAGTCGTAGGCCTTGGCCTTGACCGACGTGCGGTAGGCGAAGTCGGAGTCGTCCGGGCCCTTGGGGTAGCGCTCGGTGAACCAGGCCGTCATGACCGGGAGCAGGTCGGCGTAGGTGTCGAACATGCGGTCCAGGTCGGCCACGAAGCGGGTGCCGAGCCGGGACTGGAGGATGGTGGGGTCCCGGTAGTAGCGGTACCGGCCGGCCAGGCGGGCGTCGTAGGCGATGTAGCGGGTCGACTGCTCCAGGTACGCCATCAGCCGGCCCCACTCCAGCACCTTGGTCAGCAGGTTCGACGCCTGCTCGCAGGCCAGGTGGACGCCGCCGAGCTGGGCCACCGAGTCGTCCCCGTACTCGAAGAACACCCGGTCGTAGAGCTCCTCGGCCCGCTTGAGGCCGATGGTGGCGTCGACGGTGAGGTCGCCGGTGGTGTCGAGCTCGCCCACGAACTCGTCGAGGAACAGCCGCCGCAGGCTCTTGGGCGAGCGCGAGTAGCGGGCGAAAAGGGCGCCCTTGACCACTTCCGGCAGGTTGACCAGGGCGAAGACGGGCCGGTCCACGTTGGTGAAGTACGGCCGCAGGATGTTCTGCTCCTCCGGTGTGAACCGCTCCTCGGCGTAGGTCAT
>DASYMT010000038.1:0-2289 GCA_036008925.1 Acidimicrobiales bacterium
CCAGCGACGACAGGTCGACGGCCAGCAGGGCCCGGTGCCGGGCCACCAGCCGCGGCCGCACGTCGTCCCGCCACCGCCGCAGCTCCGTGCGCCACCGGCGGGTGGCCATGGCCTCGGCGGCCCGCCCGTCGAGCTCGGCCAGCTCGGCCGCGGTCAGCTCGGCCGGCGGCCCGGGCGCGTAGAAGAACCAGCGGTTCGACGCGCCGAAGGCGGCGAGGTTGGGGGGCAGCCCGTAGCGCTCGGTGCCGGCCCGCCAGCCCGTCGCCGCCCAGGGGAGCAGCTCGACCAGCAGGGTGCACCCCGGCCGCGGGATGTGCTCCGGGGAGAAGAACCACATCCCGGGCCCGGGCGGATCCCAAGTCTGCTCTTCGACGCCCATCGTCCTCATCGTCGCAGGTCGCGGGCCTCCCCCGCGGTGGTGCGGCCGGCCAGGCGCACCATCCCGGAGACGAGCAGCACGAGCGCCACCAGCCCACCCAGCCCGAACAGCACGTAGGTGGACGTGCGCCGCTCGGTGCCGTGGGCCTGGAGGTGGAGCGGCGGCCCGCCGAACCGCACCTGCCACACGGCCCCGTTGGTCGCCTTGGTGGTGGCGTTGGAGGAAACGTCCCCAGGGAGGCGCACCCGCACCCGCACCGGCACCAGGCGGCTGAGGGAGTCGCCGAGCTGGTCCCCCAGCCTGGTCAGGTCCTGGCTCAGCTGGGGGCTGCGAGGGCCGAGGCCGCGGTCGAGGTCGACCTGGCCGGTGAAGCCCCATCGCGTCGAGGTGAGCGATCGGTGGCGGGTGACGGCGAAGTCCTGGAACGGCCCGTCCTTGCCCGACAGCTGCTCGAACGCGGTCGCCGACCCCGACGGGTCGGCGAAGGTGCGGCGCACCCGCAGGGTGGTGCGCCCGTCGGCGCCGCGCGTCGGGCCCTGCACCGTCCAGCCCTTCGCCTGGAGGGCGTCGAGGGCGAGGGCCTGGCCGAGGTCCCCGCCGACGTTGGCGATGGCGGCGTCGTCGACGGTGACGACCGCCTCCACCGAGCCGCTGCCGTCCTTGGCGATGGCGACGTCGACGTCGACCTGGAAGGTGCAGGCGGCCAACGCGGCCACGAGGACCGCCACCAGCAGGGCGCGCGGCACCAGGGCGCGACGCGCCCGCCCCCTCACGTGGTCTTGACGATGAGCAGGCTGCAGGGCAGCTGGTGGGTGACCTTGTTGGGCACCGACCCGCGCAGGAAGCGGGTGAGCCCGGTCATCCCCTTGTTGCCCATCACCAGCAGGTCGAACCCGCCCGCGGTGGCCTCGGCGACCAGGCCGGACACCGGATCGCTGTCGACCACCTTGGTGCTGATGGCCACCCCTGCGTCGGCGTGGCGGGCCGCCTCGGCCGCCACCGCCGCCTCGGCCTTCTCCGCGCGACCGGCGGAGAGGATCGTCAGCGACGCGCCGGAGCTGGCCGCCACGGCGACGGCGCGGTCGACGGCCTTGGCCGCCGTGCTCGACCCATCTGTCCCCACGAGGATCCGCTCGTACATGGGCAGGACGCTACTGCGCCCACGCGTCACGTCTCCGTGGGACCAGCTTCGGCCAGCTCCATGGGCGGGGGCTCGAAGCCCTCGATGGCCCGGAAGGTGAGCCCGACCTCGCCGGTCTCCGGGTCGGGCTCGGCATCGACGACGATGATCTCGCCGGCGCGGAACTCCTTGTACAGCAGGCGCTCCGACAGCGGGTCCTCGATGAGGCGCTGGATGGCCCGGCGCAGCGGGCGGGCGCCCATGGTCGGGTCGTAGCCGCGGTCGGCGAGGACGTCCTTGGCCGCGGGGGTCAGCTCGATGCCGATGCCCTGGCCCTCCAGCTGCTTCTGGGTGCGGGCGATCATCAGATCGACGATCTCGGTGACCTCGGCCTTGCTGAGCTCGTGGAAGACGATGACCTCGTCGATGCGGTTGAGGAACTCGGGCCGGAAGTGCGCCTTGAGGGCGTCGTTGACCTTGTCCTTCATCCGGGAGTAGCTGACCGCCTCGTCGTTCCGCCCGAAGCCCAGGTTGGCCTTCCGGAGGTCCGCGGTGCCGAGGTTGGACGTCATGATCAGCACGGTGTTGCGGAAGTCGACCGAGCGGCCTTGCGCGTCGGTGAGCCGCCCCTCTTCGAGGATCTGCAGCAGCGTGTTGAACACGTCGGGATGGGCCTTCTCGATCTCGTCGAAGAGCACGACGGAGAAGGGCTTGCGGCGCACGGCCTCGGTGAGCTGCCCGCCCTCCTCGTAGCCGACGTACCCGGGAGGAGCGCCGACCAGGCGGGAGA
>DASYMT010000039.1:0-2126 GCA_036008925.1 Acidimicrobiales bacterium
GGGGTCCACGTCGTCCTCGTGCAGGCCGGTCACAGCTGCATGATGCCCCGGTGGTAGGAACGATTCGTGCGCTTCGCCATCAAGACCTCGCCGCAGAACACGACCTGGGCCGACATGCTGGCCGTCTGGCAGGCGGCCGACGACATCGACTTCTTCGAGTCGGGCTGGACGTTCGACCACTTCTACCCGATCTTCTCGGACCCGACCGGGCCGTGCCTGGAGGGCTGGATCACCCTGACTGCGCTGGCCCAGGCCACCCGGCGGCTGCGGCTCGGCGTGCTGGTGACCGGCAACGTGTACCGGCACCCGGCGGTGCTGGCCAACATGGCGGCCACCGTCGACATCATCTCGGGCGGGCGGCTGGAGCTGGGCCTGGGCGCGGCGTGGAACCAGGAGGAGTGCGACGCGTACGGCATCGACCTGCCGCCGCTCAAGGAGCGCTTCGACCGCTTCGACGAGGCTCTGGAGGTCATCACCGGCCTCCTGCGCAACGAGACCACCACGTTCGAAGGGCAGCACTACCAACTGCGCGACGCACGGTGTGAGCCCAAGCCCGTCCAGCGCCCCTTCCCGCCCATCTGCATCGGCGGCGGGGGCGAGAAGCGCACGCTGCGGGCGGTGGCCCGGCATGCCCAGCACTGGAACGCGCCGAGCGGAAACGCGGCCGAGTTCGTGCGCAAGCGGGAGATCCTGGCCGGGCACTGCGCGGACATCGGGCGGGACGTGTCGGAGATCATGACGTCGACCCACATGCGCCCCGGGCCCGACGGCGACCTGGGCCCGCTGGTCGAGCAGGCCGAGGCGTTCGCGGACGCGGGCCTCGACCTCGGCATCGTCTACCTGGCCCCGCCCCACCGCCCCGACGTGCTCGAGCCGATCGCCAAGGCCCTCGCCCACCTGGGCTAGTGACCTGAGTCGTAGCCGCCTCCCACACGGTTCTGGGAACGCTGGGGCGCGAGACCGAGCCTTCGCGCTCCCAGAACCGAGGCGGTTCGGGGGGATCGTCCCGGATCGCGGTGAAAGACCCCGGCGATATCCGGCGGCGGGGTCGGTACCGTCACAAGCCAGGGGATGAATGGGGGGGCGACCATGGCAGGTGCGGATAATGGGGCGGCCAGGCGGCCGCAGCCGCTGCGGTGGCGGCCGGTGTTCAGCGTCGGCTCGCTGGTTTGGGGCCTGCTGTTGGGCCTGGGGAGCGCGGTGCTGCTCCAGCAGTACGGCGTGCGGGTCCTGACTCGCGGCGCGCTGGTGCAGGCCGTGCTGGCCGCGCTGGTGCTGGCCGTCGTGGTCCCGTCGGCGGGCCGGGCCGTGGGCGTGCGCCGGTACAACCGCCGACTGCGCAAGGCGGGCCTGGCGTGAGGGCGCGGACGGCGCTGACGGCCGGTTTGGGCATGGGGGCGCTGGCCGTCCTCTTGATGCCGCAACCGGCAGGGGCCGTGGTCAAGGGGCCGTGCACGGCCACCGTCAACGGGATCGACGTGGCCCCGCTGCCGGTCGACGACCCGTCGCAGGCCATCAAGGTCAAGAAGGAGGACACGATCACCTACGACGTGGCGTCGCCGGTGAAGGTGCGGTCGCGCAACTTCGTGCTCTCGTTCGCCGGGTTCAACGTGACCGTCGACAGCGGCAGCTCGTCGGCGACGGGCGGGGGCGACGGCCGCAGCGGGGCCGTGGTCGTGGACGACTACGCGTGGATGGGCGCCGGGCTGTACCAGGTGGCCGGGGTCGGCCATCTGGCCAACGGGCAGACGTGTTCCGGGGCCGTCCTCATCGACGTGCAGGGCAATCCGCTGGGCACGGTCGCCGGCGTGGTGGGCTTGATCCTCACCGCCTTGGGCGGGGCCGGGATCGTGGTGGGCGCCATCCGCCAAGGCGGCGGCCGCCAGGTGCGCGACCTGATCGACTTCATCGAACTGAGCGGCGGCGCCGACGACCTCGCGCCCGCCACCGCGGCTGCTGCGCCTGAAACGGCGACGGCGGCGGCCGGGGCGGGGACGGCGGCGCCAGGCTCCGCGGCCACCGAGGCCACCGAGGCACCGGAGGCGCCGACCGAGGAGCCCCCCGAGAGCGGCAAGCGGCGCCGGCGCACTCCCGCGGCGGGGGTGCCCAGCGTGGGGGCGGGGGCC
>DASYMT010000040.1:0-6405 GCA_036008925.1 Acidimicrobiales bacterium
CCGGGTTCCTGTCGTCGTGAGCCTGACGCGTGTGGAGCTGGAGTCGAGGCCCTCGGGCGTGCCCGACGGGACGGCCGCGGCCGACCTGCTGGCCGTCGACCTGGGGCGGCTGCGGGCGCTGGTGGACTCGGCGTCGGACGCCGACGTGGCCCGTGCCTTGGCCCGACCCAAGAGGACGCTGGACGACTTCGCCGTGCTGCTGTCGGCGCGGGCCGCGTCGCGCCTGGAGGAGTTGGCCGCGGCCGCCCACAAGGCCACCGTCCAGCGCTTCGGCCGCACCATCCACCTGTTCGCCCCGCTGTATCTGTCGAACGAGTGCGTGTCGACGTGTACGTACTGCGGGTTCTCGGCCGGGAACGAGATCGCCCGGCGCACCCTGTCGGTGGAAGAGGTGGTGGCCGAGGGGCGGGCGCTCTGGGAGCGGGGCTTCCGGCATGTGCTGCTGGTGTCGGGCGAGCACGCCCGGATCGTGTCGAAGGACTATCTGGTGGCGTGCGTTCGGGCCTTGGCCCCCATGTTCCCGTCCATCTCGGTCGAGGTGCAGGTGTGGGACGAGGCCACGTACCGGCGGCTGGTGGAGGCCGGAGGCGACGGGCTGGTCGTGTACCAGGAGACGTACTCGCGCTCGACCTACTCGGCTGTTCATCTGAAGGGGAAGAAGCGCAACTACGACTGGCGGCTGGCCGCCTGCGACCGGGGCGCTTCAGCCGGGATGCGGCGGCTGGGGGTCGGGGCGCTGCTGGGGCTGCACGACGACTGGCGCACCGAGGCGCTGGCCGTGGCCGCCCACGCGTCGGCCCTGATGCGGCGGTGGTGGCGGGCCGAGGTGACGGTGTCGTTGCCCAGGCTGCGGCCCGCAGCGGGCGGCTTCGAGCCTCGTGATCCCGTCGACGACCCCGCCTTCGTGCAGCTCTTGTGCGCGTTGCGGCTGGCGCTGCCCGACGTGGGCGTGGTCATGTCGACCCGCGAGCCGGCAGGCCTGCGCGATGCCCTGCTGCGGCTGGGGGTGACCCACATGTCGGCCGGGTCGCACACCGAGCCCGGCGGGTACGCGGCCCCGTCCGACGCCGAGCCCCAGTTCTCGGTGGCCGACACCCGCACCCCCGCCGAGCTGGCCGCCGTGCTGCGGGCCGCGGGCTACGACCCCGTGTGGAAGGACTGGGAGCGGGCCTAGCCCCAGCCCTGGGCGCTTTGATCGCGCTCACGTCGGTATACCGACGTGAGCGCGATCAGACTGCCCCGACGCCGGCCCGTCCTGGTCGCGGCTCGCGACTGGGGGCGGCGAGAATGGGCGATGACCGTCTACGCCCTCGGGGACCTGGTCCCGCAGATCGCACCCACCGCCTTCGTCCACCCTGATGCCGTCGTGATCGGCGACGTCCACATCGGCGACGAGGCCACGGTCTGGCCCGGCGCCGTGCTGCGGGGCGACTACGGCCGCATCGAGGTGGGCGACCGCACGTCGGTCCAAGACGGCACCGTCGTGCACGCCACGGCCGAGCACCCCACCGTCATCGGCCCCGACTGCGTGGTCGGCCACGTGGCCCACCTGGAGGGCTGCACCATCGAGGCCGGATCGCTGGTCGGCAGCGGCTCGGTGGTGCTGCACCGGGCCGTGGTGCGCTCCAACGCCCTGGTCGGCGCCAACGCCGTCGTGCCCAACGACATGGAGGTCCCGTCGGGGGCCATGGCCCTGGGCATCCCGGCCAAGCTGCGGCCCGGCACGGTCGAGCCCGGCTTCACGGCCGAGGCGGTCACGCTCTACGTGGAGAACGGCCGCCGCTACCGAGAGGGCCTGCGCGTCCTCGAGCCGCCCACCCCGCGTTTGGCACCCCCCATACCGAATGTTAGGCTCACCTAACGATGCTGACGCCGCTCCTCATCATGGTGCGAGAGGGCTTCGAGGCCGCCCTCATCGTGGCCATCGTCTTCGCCTACCTGCGACGGATCGACCGCCTCGACCTGTCCCGCTTCGCCTGGATCGGCGTGGGCGCGGCGGTGGCCCTGGCCGTGGTCGTCGGCGTGGTCATCGACCAGACCATCGGCTCGTTCGAGGGGGTGGCCCGCCTCCGGGCCTTCGCCGCCATCTCGCTGGTCGCCGCGGGCGTGCTCACCTGGATGGTCTTCTGGATGCGCAAGCAGAGCCAGGCCATCAAGGGCGACTTGGAGCACAAGGTCGACGGAGCCGTGCACGCGGGCGACGCCCGCCGGGCGATCGTGACCGTGGCCTTCTTCTCCGTGCTGCGCGAGGGCATCGAGGCCGCCCTGTTCCTGGTGGCCAACGCCACCACCAGCGAGGGCAAGACCGTGCTCATCGGCGGGCTCATCGGCCTGGCCATCGCCGTGGTGCTGGGCTGGCTGGTCTACGCCGGGGGACGCCGCCTGCCCATGCGGGCCTTCTTCCGGGTGACCGGCATGATCGTGGTGGTCTTCGCCGCAGGCCTGCTGGCCAAGACCGTGCTGTTCCTCCAGCAGTCGGGCGACCTGCGCACCTTGCACGACAACGTCTACGACCTGCGCGGCATCCACTGGCTGACCCTGGAGAGCGAGGTCGGGCGCACCCTCACCGCCCTGTTCGGCTGGGACCCCCGCCCGTCGCTCGAACAGGTCCTGGCCTGGGCGGGCTACATGGTCCCGGTGAGCTGGCTGTTCCTGCGCTCGCCCAAGACGGCCCAACCGGCCGCACCGGCCGCCACCGCCGAGGCCCCCAAGGTGCCCGCCTCGCTTTAGGCCACCGGCCTGCACGCCGATAACCAACGGGTGCATCGGCGGCTTTCCATCTCGTTCATCGCAACGACCATCCTCCTCGGGCTGACGGCCCTGGTGGGCACATCGCCTGCCACGGCCGACGAGCCCGCCTATCGGCGCATCCACTTCCCGGTCGAGGGGTCGGTGAGCTTTCGCGACGACTTCGGCGAGCCTCGCAGCGGCGGCCGCACCCACCAGGGCAACGACCTGATGGGCACCAAGCTCCAGAAGCTGCTGGCCGCGGCGGACGGCACGGTGACCATGGCCAAGGTCGAGTCCGGGTCCGGCCTGTCGGGCAACATGCTCGCCATCCGGGACGCCGACGGCTGGCAGTACTGGTACATCCACATCAACAACGACTCCCCCGGCACCGACGACGCCCTCAATCCCCCGGAGTGGCGCTTCGCCCCCGGCATCGCGGTCGGCAGCAAGGTCAAGGCGGGCCAGCACGTGGCCTTCCTGGGCGACAGCGGCAACGCCGAGTCGACCGGGCCGCACCTGCACTTCGAGCTCCACCAGCCCGACGGCACCGCGGTCGACCCGTGGACGAGCCTGCGCCTGGCCCAGGGCCTGCCCGCGGGCACCCGCTGCGGCTACGACGAGAACCCCCGCAGTACCGCGTCGAACGCGTCGGGCTCGGGCTACTGGGTGCTCGGCTCGGACGGCGGCGTGTTCAGCTTCGGCAACGCCCCCTTCTACGGCTCGACGGGCGGCATGCGCCTGAACCAGCCCATCGTCGGCATGGCCGCCACCAAGACGGGCAAGGGCTACTGGCTGGTGGCCCGCGACGGCGGGATCTTCGCCTACGGCGACGCCGCCTTCTACGGCTCGACCGGCGCCATCAAGCTCAACAAGCCCATCGTGGGCATGGCCCCGACCCCGAGCGGCCTCGGCTACTGGCTGGTCGCCTCGGACGGCGGCATCTTCGCCTACGGCGACGCCCCCTTCTACGGCTCGACCGGCGCCATCAAGCTCAACAAGCCGGTCAACGGCATGGCCCCCACCAAGTCGGGCGACGGGTATTGGCTGATCGGCTCGGACGGCGGGCTGTTCGCCTATGGCGACGCCGCCTTCCAAGGCTCGGTTCCCGGCCTGGGCATCAACACCACGGTCGTCTCCATGGCCCCCACCAAGTCGGGCAAGGGCTACTGGATGCTCGGGCAGGACGGCGGCGTGTTCGGCTTCGGCGACGCGGGCTTCAAGGGCTCGCTCCCGGCCTCCGGGCTGTGCCAGTGGCCGAACGGCGTGCGCATCCGGCCGACCTTCTCGGGCGCGGGCTACTGGGTCCAGGGGGCCGACGGCTCGACCTGGGCCTTCGGCGACGCCAAGGACTACGGGGCGGTCAACCGCCTCAACCTGGGGGCCATCGGGACCATCGACATGGTCCCCGCCCCCCTCCCCTAGCCCCGAACCGCTCTACAGCGGTCGCAGCCGCCACAACAGCAGCAGCCGCAGCCGACGGGCCGGCTACTTGGGGGGCATGCGCAGGGCGCCGTCCAGACGGATGGTCTCGCCGTTGAGGTAGCCGTTCTCCACGATCTGCTGCACCAGCGAGGCGAAGTCCTCCGGCGTGCCGAGCCGCTTCGGGAACGGCACCCCCGCGCCCAGCGCGGCCCTGGCCTCCTCGGGCAGCAGGCCGAGCAGCGGCGTGTCCATGATCCCGGGAGCGATGGTGCACACCCGGATGCCCACCGGCGACAGGTCCCGGGCCGCGGGCAGGGTCAAGCCCACGATCCCGCCCTTCGACGCCGAGTAGGCCACCTGGCCGATCTGCCCGTCGAAGGCGGCCACCGACGCGGTGTTCACGATCACGCCCCGCTCGCCGAACTCCTGCGGCTCGGTCTTGGCGATGGCCGACGCGGCCAGCCGCAGCACGTTGAACGTGCCGATCAGGTTCACGTTCAGCACGAACTTGAACGCCTCCAGGTCGTGCGGCGTCGTGTCCTTGTTGATCGTGCGCATGGCGATGCCCAGGCCCGCGCAGTTCACCGCGATGCGCAACGGCCCCAGCTCGGCCGCGGCGGCCACGGCCACCTCGACCTGCTCGGGGTTGGTCACGTCGGCGGGCGTGAACAGGGCCCGGTCGGACCCCAGCTCGGCCACGAGCTTCTCGGCCGCCTCGGCCTGTCGGTCCAGGTCGAGGATGGCGACCCTGGCCCCTGCCCCGGCCAGTTGCCTGGCCGTCGCCGCCCCCAGGCCCGACGCCCCGCCGGTGATGATCGCTGCCACTCCATTGGTCTGCATTCCCCGGACATTAGGGCGGGCGACGATGATGGGGTCATGGCGGTGGAGACCCCCGACGCGCGGCTGCTGATCCCCGGTCGGCGGCCTCTCACCATCGGCCTGATCCTGGTTATCACCGCCATCGCGTTCGAGGCCCTGGCCGTGTCGACCGCCCTGCCCGTGGTGAGCCGCGAGCTCAACGGCGTGCGCCTCTACGGCTGGGCCTTCAGCGGCTTCATGCTGGCCAACCTGCTCGGCATCACCCTGGGCGGCCCGCTGTCCGACCGCATCGGCCCGGCCCGGCCCATGTTGGTCGGCCTCACCCTGTTCGGCACCGGGCTGATCGTCAGCGGCCTGGCCCACACCATGCTGCTGGTGGTCGTCGGCCGGGTCGTGTCCGGCGCGGGCGCCGGGGCGGTCATCTCCACCGCCTACGTGGTGATCGGGCTCGGCTACCCCGAGGGCGCGCGGGCCCGGCTGTTCGCCGTCATCTCCAGCGCGTGGGTGCTGCCGTCGCTCATCGGCCCGGTGGTGGCGGGCAGCGTGGCCCAGCACCTGGGCTGGCGCTGGGTGTTCCTCGCCCTGGCCCCCGTCATGGTCCTCGACGCCGCCCTCGTCCTGCCCGCCGTGCGCGGCATCAAGGTCTCCCACGGCCCCGACGTGGAGCACCTCCCCCTCCCCGTGCGCGACGCCTTCCGGCTGGCTGTGGGCACCGGCCTGCTCATCAGCGGCTTCGGCAGTCGACGGGCCGGGTTGGGAGTGGCCCTGGTGCTGGTCGGCGTCGTCAGTGCGTGGGGGCCGTTCCGCAGGCTGGTGCCCGAGGGGACGCTGCGGGCCCGGGGCGCCCTGCCCGCCGCCGTCGCCCTGCGGGGCCTGCTCGCCTTCTCCTTCTTCACCTTCGACGGCTTCCTGCCCCTGACCCTCACGTCGCTGCGGGGGCAGAGCGCCACCCGCGCGGGCTTGTCGCTCACTGCGGGCGGGGTGAGCTGGGCCACCGGGTCGTGGGTGGCGGAGCGGCGGGGCAGGCGCTGGGGCAGGCGTCGAACGGTCACGTCCGGGGCCACGCTGATCCTGGCGGGCATCTCCACCGCCTCCCTGGTGCTCATCCCGTCGGTGCCGGTGCTGATCGCGCCTGCGGGCTGGCTGCTGGCGGGCCTGGGCATGGGGCTGTGCTATCCGACCTTCGGGGTGATCGTGCTGGAGGAGGCGCCCGCGGGCGGAGTGGGGCGGGCCTCGTCGGCCCTCCAGTTGGCCGACGTGCTCGGCGTGGCCCTCGGCACCGGGCTGGCCGGGGCCGCGGTGGCGTTCTCGGTCGCAGGCGGATGGGGCCGTCGACCAGGCATCGAGGCGGCCGACGCCATGACCGTGGCCGTGTGCCTGGTGGCCATCGCCGCCTCCCGCAGGCTGCCCCGCTGACGCCTGCCTGCTCCCCGC
>DASYMT010000041.1:0-2591 GCA_036008925.1 Acidimicrobiales bacterium
CAGGCAGGCCGCTGCGCACAAGATGAAGACGCCCTCGCTGTAGACCATGCTGAACACGAAGGCGCCCGGATAGAACACAAACAGGGCGACGGCCCGGCTGGCCGCCCGGGGCCCGCACAGCGCCTCGGCCAGCAGCCACAGCACCACGGCCGCGGCGGCTGCCGCGGCGAGGTTGACGAGCACGCCCGCGGTGCGCGGCCCGAAGGGCGTCACCTTCACCACGGCGCGGATCAGCAGCGGGTAGACGGGGAAGAAGGCGACCGAGCTCTGGCCCGCCACGCCGTGGGCGTTGGAGACCACGCTGGGGTAGCCGCGGGTGGCGATGTCGATGTACCAGCCTCCGTCCCACTTGCCGAGCACGTCGCCCAGGGTCAGCTTGGGGTTGAGGATGGTGGCCGTCCATGCCGCGCACAGGGCCACTACCCGAGAGGCCAGGAACAGGCCCACGGGAACGGCCAGGCGGCGCCCGAGCGGCACGCCGGCGGTGTCGACCGGGCGCGCGTCAGTGTCCGGAGCGGTGAGGCTGGGAGGCACGGCCGGATGCTACCTAGGCTTCGCCTATGCGGACCATCGTGGTGCTGCCCACCTACAACGAGGGCGACAACATCGAAGAGGTGCTGCGGCGCATCCGGGCCGCTGCGCCCGCGGCCGACGTGCTGGTGGTCGACGACTCCAGCCCCGACGGCACCGCGGCCAAGGCCGAGGCGGTGGCGGCCGAGATGGGCCAGATCAAGGTGCTCAGCCGGTCGGCCAAGGACGGGTACGGCCGGGCCTGCATCACCGGCTTCGAGCAGGCCATCGCCGACGGCTACGAGATCGTGGTGGGGATGGACGCCGACCTGTCGCACGACCCCGCGGCCCTGCCGCAGCTCATCGCGGGGGTGGAGGCGGGCAACGACCTGGTGGTGGGTTCGCGCTACATCCCGGGCGGGGCCATCCCCAACTGGCCGTGGCACCGCCGGCTGCTCTCCAACGCGGGCAACCGCTATGCCACCACCATCCTGCACCTGCCCGTGCACGACGCCACCTCGGGCTATCGGGCCTATCGGGCCGGGATGCTGGCCGACATGGACCTCGACCGCATCCGGGCCAGCGGCTACGGCTTCCTGACCGAGTTCGTCTACCGGGTGTCGAGCAGCGGCGGGCGACTGGCCGAGGTCCCCATCGTCTTTCGCGACCGGGAGCGGGGGACGTCGAAGATGTCGCCCCGCATCATCGTCGAGGCCGTTGTGCTGGTCACGCTGTGGGGCGTGCGGGACACGCTGCGGCGGGTCGCCCGGCGCGTGCGGTCGCTGCGGTCGTAACCTCGGGCCTCGTGGCGACGCACGAGGTCTTCAACCAGCCCCCGCCCCTGGCCGACTACGACGTGTTCGCGGCGGATGCCGCGCTGGTCGAGGCCCTGCGCCGGGAGGGCGCGGGGTGGGCGGAGGACGAGTTGGGCGAGCTGGGCCGGGTGGCGGGCTCGCCCGAGGCCATCGAGTGGGGGTTCCAGGCCAACGCCAACCCGCCGGTGCTCAAGACCCACGACCGCTACGGCCACCGCATCGACTCGGTCGACTACCACCCGGCCTACCACTCGCTCATGCAGGTGGCGGTGGCCCAGGGCATGCACGCGGCGCCGTGGGCCGACGCCCGGGCCGGGGCCCATGTGGCCCGGGCGGCCAAGTTCTTCGTGTGGAGCCAGGTGGAGCCGGGCCACGGCTGCCCCATCTCCATGACCTATGCGGTGGTGCCCGCCCTGCGGGCGTCGGACGCGGCGGCGGCCGAGTGGGAGCCCCGGCTGGTGTCGCGGGTGTACGACGGGCGGCGGCTGCCCGCCACCGAGAAGCAGGGCGCGCTGGCGGGCATGGCCATGACCGAGAAGCAGGGCGGGTCCGACGTGCGGGCCAACACCACCGTCGCCGCCCCCGCCGACAGTGAGGGGGCCGGCGCATTCGCCCTGACCGGCCACAAGTGGTTCTGCTCGGCGCCCATGTCGGACGTGTTTTTGATGCTGGCCCAGACCGAGGTGGGGCTGTCGTGCTTCGCCGTGCCCCGCTGGCGGCCGGACGGGACCAAGAACGCGGTGGCCGTGCAGCGGCTGAAGGACAAGCTGGGCAACCGGTCCAACGCGTCGAGCGAGATCGAGCTGGACGGGGCCTACGGCGTGCTGGTGGGGGAGGAGGGCCGGGGCGTGCGGACCATCATCGCCATGGTCAACCACACCCGGCTCGACTGCGTGATCGGCGCCTCGGCCACCATGCGCCAGGCCTTCGTGCAGGCCGCCCACCACGCGGCCCACCGGTCGGCCTTCGGCAAGCTGCTGGTCGACCAGCCCCTGATGGGCAACGTGCTGGCCGACCTGGCCGTGGAGTCCGAGGCGGCCACCACGGTGATGATGCGCCTGGCCCGGGCCTACGACTCGGCCGACGAGGCCGAGGGCCAGTTCCGCCGTCTGGCCACCGCGGTGGCCAAGTACTGGGTGTGCAAGCGCCAGCCCGCCTTCGTGGCCGAGGCGCTCGAGTGCCTGGGCGGCAACGGCTACACGGAGGAGTGGCCGCTGGCCCGCGTCTACCGCGAGCAGCCGCTGCTGTCGATCTGGGAGGGCTCGG
>DASYMT010000042.1:0-3025 GCA_036008925.1 Acidimicrobiales bacterium
GGACAAGCAGGCGGCCGACCGGGCCGTCGACCCCGAGGCCGACACCCTGCACGGCCGCTACACCGTGCTGCGCAAGGGCAAGAAGAGCTTCGCCGTGCTGCGCTTCACCGACTAGGACGGCCTACGGCAACACCACGACGACCGTCCCGAGCTGGGCCCAGTCCCACATGAAGGCGGCGTCGGCCGGGGACTGGCGCACGCACCCGTGGCTCAGGGGCGTGCCCAACTGCGACAGGCTCTGGATGCCCGTGCCGTTGCGCCGCACGGGGATCTGGTGGAACCCGATGTTGAGGCTGCGGCCCCGGGCGAAGCGCACCATGTAGGGCAGGGCCAGCGAGCCCGACCGGCTCACCCGCGACCGGGAGAACACCGAGTACGCGCCCGGCCTCGGCAACCCGCGTCGGCCCGACACCGGGAAGTCGCGCACCACCTCCCCGTTCGCCTCCACCACCCACACGTGCTGCATGGAGTTGGAGTACACGGCCCGTCGGCCCGACCCCGAGCCCGCGGGCAGGGCCAGTCCCCGCGGGCCAGGCCCCACGTTGGGCGGGGCCTCGGCCGGCCCCGCCGCGCCGGTGATGATCCCGATGCGCCCGCCCGACGGCGGGTCGTGGGGCGGCGACCTCCACTCAGCCCCGGCCGGGACGCCGACCCCCCGCGCCCATGCCCATGACAACCAGCACCACGACCGCCACCGCTCGCCGCATGACCGCCCCTTCGCCAGAGGAATCTCAGTGCAATGCCGCACGAATGGTGCCGGCCACAGCGGCCATGTGCTCGTCGTCCTCGTACTTTTGCCGGGGCCAGAAGAACCCGCGCAGCCCGTCGCCCTTGGTCCGAGGCACCACATGGACGTGCAGGTGCGGGACCGACTGGCTCACCACGTTGTTGACGGCCACGAACGTCCCCTGCGCGCCCAGCCCGTCGACCACGGCCACCGCCAATCGCTGGACGGCGGTGAACAGCGGCTGCACAAGTTCGGCGGGCAGATCGGGGAGCGTGTCGTAGTGGGCCCGGGGCACGACCAGCACGTGGCCGGGGAAGACGGGCCGCTGGTCGAGGAAGGCGAAGGCCTCGGGCTCGTCGAGCACCACGGCCGCGGGCACCTCGCCCGCCACGATCCGACAGAACACACACTCGGCTGCTGCCGTCCCCGCATGCACGACGCCAACGCTTGCACACCTACGATCCCCGGCATGTCGGACTCGCCCGTCAACCTCTCCGCCGGCCTCCCCGAGACCGTCCTGCCCGATCCGCCCGCCGAGGCGTCGAGCCGCCTGGCCGCCGCCTTGCGGGAGCCGGTCGACCGGCGCCGGGACGCGGTGGCGTCGGTGGTGGCCGCCTTCCCCCGCTCCATCGAGGGCTGGGCCCGGCTGGGAGAGCTGGCCCGGGACGAGATGGAGGCCTACGCCTGCTTCCGGGTCGGGTACCACCGGGGCCTCGACGCCCTGCGGGCCGCGGGCTGGCGGGGCTCGGGCTACGTGCGGTGGGAGCGGCCCACCAACCGGGGCTTCCTGCGGGCCCTCGAAGGGCTGCGGGAGTCGGCCGCGGCCATCGGCGAGGCCGACGAGGAGGAGCGCTGCGCCCAGTTCCTCCGCCAGCTCGATCCGGCATGGCGGGGACTCCCGGCAGGCTGATCGGGTCGGGGCGCTCGGCGGACGTCTACGACCTGGGCGACGGCCGCGTCCTGCGGCGCTATCGCGTCGCCCGCACGGCCGAGTTCGAGGCCGGGGTGATGGCCCACGTGCGGGCCCACGGCTTCCCCGCCCCCGAGGTGTTCGACGCGGCCGGGCCCGACCTGGTGATGGCGCGGGTGGACGGGCCCACCATGCTCGACGACCTGGCCCGCCGCCCGCAGACCATGCCCCGGCACGCGGCCGCGCTGGCCCGCCTGCACCACCGGCTGCACGACGTGCCGCCGCCCGAGGGCGTGCGCAGGCCGTTCGGCCCCGGCGGCGCGCTGCTCCACCTCGACCTGCACCCCGACAACGTGATCCTCACGGCCGACGGGCCGGTGCTGATCGACTGGCCCAACGTGGCCGTGGGGCCGTCCGAGGCCGACGTGGCCGACACGTGGATCCTCCTGGCCACCGCCGCCACCGACAAGGGGTCGGTGGTCACCCGCCTGGGCCGCCGCCTGTTCACCGCCGCCTTCCTGCGCCACTGCGACAAGGCGGCCGCGGCCCGGGTGCTGCCCGCGGTGGCCGACTTCCGGCTCGGGGACCGCAACGTCAGCGCGGACGAGGCCGTCCGCATCAAGGGGCTGGCCCGGCGGTACCGTGGCCCTGATGGCGGCTGACCGGCTCGACGCCGAGGTCACCGCCCTGGCCCGGCGCATCGCCGAGCTGGGGTCGGACGAGAAGGCGGGCGTGTTCCGCATGTCGTGGTGGAGCGACCGGATGCTGGCCTTCGCCATGAGCCACCCGTCGTTCAAGACCCAGCTCTTCCGGTTCGTGGACGTGTTCCCGGCCACCACCGGCGACGCCGACGTGCTGCGCCACATCGACGAGTACTTCGAGGGCGGCGACGTGCCGAGGCTGCTCGACCTCGGGGTCGACATCGCCGACCACCTGCCGGGCGGGTCGAGGCTCAGCGCGTCGATCGCCCGGCGCAACATCAAGCGCATGGCCCAGCAGTTCATCGTGGGGACCAGCCCGGCCGACGCCGCGCCAGGCCTGTCCATGTTGTGGCGCAAGGGGTCTGCCTTCACCGTCGACCTGCTGGGAGAGAAGACGGTGACCGAGGAGGAGGCCGACCGGTATGCGGGCCGGGTGGCCGAGATGCTCGCCACCCTGCTGGCCGAGACGGCCACGTGGGCCCCCGACGACCACTTGGAGTTCGACGACATCGGCCCCCTGCCCCGGGCCAACGTGAGCATCAAGCCCACCGCGCTGGCGTCGCTGTACTCGCCGCTCACCCGCTCGGACGGGCTGGCCCAGGCCCAACGCCGGCTGGCCCCGCTGCTGTCGACCCCGGCCTACATCTGGTTCGACATGGAGCACTACGACGTCAAGGACATGACGCT
>DASYMT010000043.1:0-1823 GCA_036008925.1 Acidimicrobiales bacterium
CCGGGGCTACGCGGCCGCGTCGGGCGCGGCGGACACGACGTACGTGGAGCTGGCCGGGGCGCCCCACTACCTCCAGGGCCACCGGGCGGCCGCCTTCGACGTGGTGGTCGACTGGCTGCGGGCCCGCGGCTTCTCGCTGTACATCTAGTTAGGCGGGCGCTCCCAGGCGGCGAACCCGGGGGTCGAGCAGGTCGGCCGCGTCGGGGATGGTGGCGGCCAGGCTGAAGCCCTCGCCCCCCAGCTCCACGTCCGAGGGCTTGAAGCCGGGGCCGCCGAGCACCACCCGGCCGGGGGCCGAGGCCCGGTACTGCATCATGCGGTTGGCCGTGGGACGGGTGTAGGCGGCGGCGATGGCCGCCTGGGGGGCGACCCGGGCGATGGCCGCCTCGATGGCCGCGACTGGCGTGGACGCTCCCAGGAACGTCACCGTCCAGCCCTTCTCGGCCACCAGCACCGACGCCATCAGCAGGCCGAGGTCGTGCGACTCGCCCGGCGGGCACACGGCCAAGCAGCGGGGGCCGCCCTCGTAGCGCCGGGCCCGCAACAGCGACAGCAGCCTGCCCCGGACGACCTGGGTGGCCACGTGCTCGTTGGCCACCGCGCCCGGGTCGTCCTTCCACCAGGTCCCGATCTCCTCGAAGGCGGGCACCAGCACCCGCTCGACCACGGCCCGCATGGCGGCCCGTTCGACGGCCGCGTCGAACACCGTGTGCATGGCGTCGCCGTCGAAGGCCCGGGCGCCGTCGAGCAGGTCCTGGCGCAGGCTGTCGAGGTTGGACCCGGCCGGCGCGGGGGCCGGGGCGTCCGGCGCCGTCCTGGCCTCCTCGGCCGCGGCGGCCACCGTCCAGCCCCGGTCGACCAGGGCCTGGACCCGTCGGACCCGGGCCACGTCGGCCTGGGCGTACAGCCGGTGCCCGCCGTCGGTGCGGGCGGGCGTCAGCAGGCCGTAGCGGCGCTCCCAGGCGCGCAGAGTCGGGACGGAGATGCCGGTTTGGGCGCTCACGTCGCCAATGCGCAACCTAAACTCCTTGTTTAGTTTCTTGTTTAGGTTTACGATACATCCCTGTGGCCGATCTCACCAGCGTCCGTTCCTCCCGCAGCCTCGTGTCCGCCATGATCTTGTTCGCCGTGCTGGCCGTGTCTGCGGCCGGTGCGTTGATCGGCGTGGTCCTGCCCGGGTTCGTGGATGCCAGTGAGGAGGCCAAGCGCGAGCACGAGAACGCCGACCGCGTCTCCACGCTCCTCTCCCGCCAGTCTGCCGAGCAGCGGGGCTACCTGCTCAGCGGCGACGCCCTCTACATCCAACGGTTCGACTCCAGGGCGGCCGAGCTGGACGCCGCCGTGGCGGACCTGCGCCAGGTCGACACCGCGGCCGAGCGGGTGGCCATTGAGCGGTTCGTCCAGTCGTACCAGGCGTTCTCGGAGGACCACGACCGCATCGTGGCCGAGGTCCGGGCCGGGCACACGGCTGAGGCCATTGCCATCGACCTGGGCCCGGGCCGGGCCGCCCGGGTGCTGGCCGAGGCCCAGCTCGACACGGTCAAGAACGTCATCGGCGACGAGTCGCGGGCCGAGCTGACCAAGGCCCGTCGGCAGGCCACCACCCTCACCGCGCTGCTTGTGGCCCTCGGCTTCGCCCCCGCCGTGGCCGCCCTCGCCCTCGGCCGCAACCGGCGCGAGCTGGCCGTGCAGCGGGCCGCGGCGGTGGAGCGCAGCCAGTTGGCCGAGGCCCAGCGGGTGGCCCACCTGGGGAGCTGGGAGCACGTCTTCGAGTCGGGCCAGACGACGTGGTCGGACGAGATGTACCGCCTCTTCGGCTACGG
>DASYMT010000044.1:0-18631 GCA_036008925.1 Acidimicrobiales bacterium
CCTGCAAAAGCACGCGGTATGTCCTCCAGAGCGGGAACGCGCGGGGCGGCGCGGGGCAGGGCTACTCGGGCGGGGGCGGGTCGTCGAGCAGGCTGAGCGGGTCCATATCCAACAGCGCGGCGATGCGCTCGACCGCCTTGAGCGTCAGGGTGCGCTCGCCCCGCTCCAGCCCGCCGATGTACGTCCGGTGGTAGCCGAGGTAGTCGCCCAGCGCCTCCTGCGACAGGTGCCGGGCCAGCCGGTACTCGCGCAGGTAATGGCCCAGCCTCCGTTGGAGATAGCCCTCCACGCCTCCAACGCTTCTGTCACCGCTACCTGAGCGTCTACATACTTATACGTAGCAGGGCGATGCACGTGTCAGGCCGTCAGCCCGGGAAGAAGGCTGGGAGGCAGGCCGATCACGCCTCGCGCCGGGTGCACAGGATCACGCCGCTCCCCACGTCCAGCTCGATGGCGTCGAGGTCGGGGTGCCCCAGCAGCATGTGCCGCACCAGCTCCACCCCCGCCCGCCGGGCATCGGTCCATCCCGACCCCGGGCGCATGTCGTCCACCAGCAGCACCCCGGCGGGCCGCACCACCCCGATGGTGCGGTCGAGGCCGTCGAACTTGCCGCCCGGCGCGTCGGCGAAGACCAGGTCGAACGAGCCCAGCCCGCCCACCGCGGCCAAGGCGTCGCCCTCCACCAGCGACACGAACGCGGGCCACCCGGCGGCCCGGACCGACTCGGCCAGAGCCGGGTCCGACTCGACCGACACCACCTCCACGTCCTCCCGCCCGGCCGCCGCCAGCCCGCTCACCATCCACGCCAGCCCCACGCCCGCGCCCGTCCCGATCTCCAGCACCCGCCCGCCCTCGGGCACCTCGCCCGCCAGCACGGCCAGCAGTTCCCCCACGCCGTCGTCGACCGACAGCCGGAACCCGGCCCGCGCCGCCCGCTCCTTCGCCGCCGCCACGCCCCCGGGCACACCCACGGTCGGATTCGTAGCATCCGAGATCGTGAACGTCCACGAGCTTCAGACCCCGGCCCTGCTGGTCGACGCCGCCGCCCTCGACCACAACCTCGCGGCCATGGCCGCCGCCCTTCCCGGCCCCCGCATGCGCCCCCACGTCAAGGCCCACAAGACGAGCGCCCTCGCCGCCCGCCAGGCCGCCGTGGGCCACTGCGCCTTCACCTGCGCCACCGTCCGGGAGGCCGAGGTCCTGGCCGCCGCAGGCCTGGGCGACGACATCCTCCTGGCCAACGAGGTGCTCGACGCCGGGCGACTGGGCCGGCTCGTCCAGGCCGGCGCGGCCCGCGTCACCGTCGCCGTCGACTCCGAGGCCACCATCGACGCCGCCGCAGCGGGCGGCGTGCCGGAGGTCCTGATCGACGTGAACGTGGGCCTCCCCCGCTGCGGCTGCGCGCCCGCCGACGCGGGCCGCCTGGCCGACCACGCCCGGGCCCGCGGCCTCACCGTGCGCGGGGTCATGGGCTACGAGGGCCACGTGGTCGGGCTCGAGGACCGACAGGACCGTGTGGACCAAACCGGGTCCTGCATGGCCCTGCTCCTCCAGGCCCACAACGGCGTGGGCGGCGACGTCATCTCGGCGGGCGGCACCGGCACCTACGACGTCAACACGTGGGCCAACGAGATCCAGGCAGGCAGCTACGCCCTCATGGACACGGCCTACGGCAAGCTCGACCTGCCGTTCCAGCAGGCCCTCACCGTGCTCGCCACCGTCGTGTCCACCAACGCCGACGGCTGGGCCGTGGCCGACGCGGGCCTCAAGGCCTTCGGCATGGACCACGGCAACCCGGCCATCGCCGACCCCGCCGACGCGGCCGTGTGGTTCCTCTCAGACGAGCACGTCACGTTCTCGAGTCCCGAAGGCCCGCTCCCCAAGGCGGGCGAGCGCATCCGCATGGTCCCCGGCCACGTGGACCCCACCGTCGCCTACCACGAGCGCATGCACGTGGTCGACGGCGAGGAGGTCATCGAGACGTGGGCGGTGGATATGCGGGGCTGGTGAGCTTGTCGGCCAGGGCCCGGAAGGCCCGGCCCCGGTGCGACACCGCACTCTTCTCACCCGCCGACATCTCCGCGAACGTGCGCCCGTCCCCGTCGTCGGGCACGAACACGGGGTCGTAGCCGAAGCCCCCGTCGCCTCGCGCCGTTTCGCTGATCACCCCGCGCACCTCCCCCTCGGCCCACACCTCCGAGCCGTCGGGGAAGCACACCATGGCGACCGTGCGAAAGCGCGCCGACCGGTCCTCCACGCCGTCCACGCCGTCCAGCGAGGCCAGCGAGGCCAGCAGCTTCGAGCAGTTGTCGGCGTAGGTCGCGCCCTCCCCCGCGTAGCGCGCCGAGTAGACGCCCGGCGCCCCGCCCAAGGCCGAGACCTCGAGCCCCGTGTCGTCGGCCACCGCCGCCTGGCCCGTCGCCTTCACCAGCACCCGAGCCTTGAGCCGGGCGTTCTCCTCCAGCGTGTCGCCGGTCTCGTCCACGTCGGGCACCTCCGGAGGCCGGGGCAACAGCAGGAACGAAGGCCCCAACCCGGCGGCGATCTCCCCCACCTTGTCGGGGTTGGCCGTGGCCAGGACCAGCTTCATCGAGGGGAGGGCGGCGTGGCCACCACGGCGGCCTGCAGCTCCAGGATCGACGCGATGCCGTGCTCGCCCAGCCCGAGCAGGTCGTCCAGCTCGCTGCGGGAGAACGGCATGCCCTCGGCCGTGCCCTGCACCTCCACGAACCGGCCCGACGACGTCATCACCACGTTCATGTCGACCTCGGCCCGCGAGTCCTCCGAATAGTCGAGGTCCAACAGCGCCAGCTCATCGACGATCCCCACCGAGATGGCGCCCAGCCCCTCCTTCACCGGATGGACCCGCACCGACCCCTTCTGCATGAGCCGGGTGCAGGCGTCGTGCAGGGCGATCCACGCGCCGCAGATGGACGCCGTGCGCGTCCCGCCGTCGGCCTGGAGCACGTCGCAGTCCAACACGATCTGCACCTCGCCCAGCACCTTCATGTCGGTGATCGACCGCAGGGCCCGGCCGATGAGCCGCTGGATCTCCTGGGTGCGCCCCGACTGCTTGCCCTTCACCGCCTCCCGGCTCACCCGCTCGGGGCTCGACCCCGGCAGCAGCGAGTACTCGGCCGTCACCCAGCCCTTGCCCGTCCCCCGCATCCACCGCGGCACGTCCTCGTCCACCGACGCGGTGCAGAGCACCCGGGTCTTCCCCATCGAGACCAGCACAGAGCCCGCCGCGAACTCGGTGTAGTCGCGCACGAACTCGATGGGCCGCAGATCGTCGGGCTGGCGCCCGTCCTTCCTCATATGAAGTACTCCTCGTTTTGAACGGCGATCTCAACCGGGGCGCCGAAGGCCGACGCCGCCTCTTGCTGGATGTCCTCGACCCGCAAGGTGGGCCAGAAGTGGGTCAGCAGCAGCCGGCCCACGCCCGCCTCCCTCGCCGCCTGCCCGGCCTGTCGGCCGCTCAGGTGCAGGGACACCCCTTCGTACTGCGATGTATACGTGGCCTCCGACAATGCCAGGTCCAGGCCCCCGCCCAGCGCGGCCAGGGACCAACCAGGCCCGGTGTCGGACGTGTACCCCAGGGAGCGGCCGCCCCCGTCGATGCGCATCCCCAAGGTGACGGGCCCGTGCTCGGTGCGGGAGAAGCGCACGTCGAGGTCGCCGATCCGCACCTGCGACCCGTCGTCGACCTCGTGCCAGTCGAAGGCCAGCTTGAAGTCCTTGTAGAGGAGGCGCAGGAAGCCGGGCGGCGCGTAGACGGGTACGCCCTCGCGCCCCAAGACATAGGCGCAGGCCACCCGGAACCCCTCCAGGTCGCTCCAGTGGTCGGGGTGCTCGTGGGACAGCACCACGCCGTCCACGTCGTGCAGCCCCACATGGTGCTGGAGGTTGGCCATGGTGCCCGAGCCCGCGTCGACCCACAGCGTGGTGGCGTCGCTGCGGACCAGGTAGCCGCTGCACGCGCCGCCCGCGCCGGGGAAGCTGCCGCAGCACCCGAGCACGGTGAGGCTCAGTCCCACGCCCACCCCTCCACCTGCTCGACCTCGGGGCCCAGCAGCCGCCCGCCCAGGCGCTGGAACCACTCGGCGTCGCCCGAGGAGATGAACCGGTGGACGCCCTTGGCCGCCGTGCGCCGGCCCAGGCCGGTGTCGTCCAGAATGGACAGCACCTCGAAGGCCGTCTCGTCGGCCGACGACACCAGCACCACCTCCCGGCCCATCACGTCGCCGATGGTGCGGGCCAGGAACGGGTAGTGGGTGCAGCCCAACAGCAAGGTGTCGACATCGGCCTCCCGCACCGGCGCCAAGAGCCTTTGGGCCAGCACGTGCACCTGCTCGGAGTCGGTCTCGCCCCGCTCCACGAACTCCACGAAGCCGGGGCAGGCCGCGCAGGTCAGCTCCACTGGCGCCCGGTGGCTGCGCACGGCCCGCTGGTAGGCGCCAGACCCGATGGCCCCGACGGTGCCGATGACGCCGACCCGCCGGTTCCGGGTGGCCGCCACCGCGGCGCGGACCCCGGGCTCGATGACGCCGAGGATGGGCACGTCGAACTCGAAGCGCAACAGTTCCAGCGCGGCCGCAGCCGCGGTGTTGCACGCCACCACGACCAGCTTCACGTCGTGGCGCTCGACGAGCATCTGGGTGATCTGGCGGGCGAAGTCGCGCACCTCGTCCAGGTCCCGGGGGCCGTACGGGTAGCGGCCGGTGTCGCCGAAGTAGACGAGGTCTTCGCCGGGCAGCAGGTCGATCAGGGCGCGGGCGACGGTGAGCCCGCCGAAGCCGCTGTCGAACATGCCGATCGGCCTGTCGTCCACACGGGCGAGGCTAGGCGCAGCGGCTACCAGTAGTTGATGGTGCGGGCCCGGGCCTCGACCTCGTCCAGGTCGTCGGTCCACGCCCCGCTGCTCAGATACTTCCAGCCCGCGTCGGGGGCGAGGAAGACGAGCACCCCCTCGTCCAGCTCGGCCGCGGCCCGGATGGCGGCGATGGCCACCGCCCCGCTCGACACGCCGGAGAACACGCCCACGTCCCGCAGCCGGCGCAGGCCCTCGATGGAGTCGCGGGGGCCGACGATCTTCTTGCGGTCGAGGAGGTCGAAGCCGTTGTTGTCGATGAAGATGGGCGGGATGTAGCCGTCGTCCAGGTTGCGCAGCCCGTCGACCATCTCGCCCGAGGGCGGCTCCACCGCCCACACCTGCACGTCGGGGTTGCGCTCCTTGAGGAGCCTGCCCGCGCCGATGAGGGTGCCGCTGGTGCCCAGCCCTGCGAGGAAGTGGGTGATCTCCGGGCAGTCCCGCCAGATCTCCGGGCCCGTCCCCTCGTAGTGGGCCTTGGGGTTGGCCGGGTTGGCGTACTGGTAGAGGAAGCAGTAGTCGGGGTGCTCCTGGCTGAGGCGCTGGGCCATGCGCACGGCCCCGTTGGAGCCCTCGGGGCCAGGCGACTCGATGATCTCGGCCCCCCACACCTCCAGGAGCTGCCTGCGCTCGGGCGACACGTTCGACGGCATGACGCACTTGAGCGGGTAGCCCTTGATCCGGCACACCATGGCCAGGCCGATGCCGGTGTTGCCGGAGGTGGGCTCGAGCAGGGTCTGGCCCGGCTTCAGGGTGCCGTCCTTCTCCGCCTCCTCGATCATGGAGAGGGCGACTCGGTCCTTCACCGAACCGCCCGGGTTCTGGCCTTCGAGCTTGATCAGCAGCCGGACGCGCGGGTTGTCGCTCAGGCTGCTGACGTCGACCAGCGGCGTGTTGCCGATGAGGCCGAGCACGTTGTCGAAGACCGCCACCGCGGACTCCTCAGTGCGCGCCTCCGGCGACGGCCGGGAGGATGGTGATCACGTCGTCGTCGGAGACCTTGGTGTCGAGCTTGTCCAGGTAGCGGGCGTCGTCGTCGTTCACGTAGACGTTGACGAACTTGTGCATGGCGCCGTCCTCGGTGACCACCTGGCCGGCCAGCCCGGGGAACTGGCGGACGAGGTCCTCGAACACCTCGCTCAGGGTCGAGCCGTTGGCCTTCACTGAGGCCTGGCCGCCTGCGTGCTGGCGGAGGACGGTGGGCAGGCGCACGTCGACGGGCATACGGGAACTCTAACGGCCCTCGACGCCCAGGGATTCCTCGGCCACGGTGCCGTCCACGATGCGGTACGACCGGGCCATGGGGGCCTCGTCCCGCAGCGACACGATGACGTAGTGGAGGCCCGCGTCCACCGCCGCGTTCTCGATGTCGGTGGGCGACGGGTACGGGTCGGTGTGGGTGTGCGAGTGGACCACGCCGATGATCTGGAGCCCGCGCTGGTCGGCGTCGTCCTCGGCCCGGGCGTAGTCGAGGCCGATGCGGTAGAGCTTGGCCGACTGGGCCTCGTTGCGGCAGGGGTAGAAGACCTCGGCCTTGCCCGTGTCGGCGTGGCCCGCCAGCAGGCCGCACGCCTCCAGGGGCAGCCCGTCGTAGCAGTGGCCGATCATCTGCTTGTAGGCGGGCAGGGCGAGGCGCAGCATCGGCGGGCGAGGCTAGCGGCGGGCGGCTGTAGCCTCGACGGGCCATGCCGCCCAAGGGACAGAAGCAGACGAAGGGCGGCCCCCGGCCCGTCGCCACCAACCGGCGGGCCCGGCACGACTTCGAGATCCTCGACACCTTCGAGTGCGGCATCGCCTTGCAGGGCAGCGAGGTGAAGTCGATCCGGGACGGCAAGCTCCAGATGCGCGAGGCCTACGCCCGGGTGGACGGGGGCGAGGTGTGGCTGTTCCAGATGCACGTGTCACCCTGGGCCTTCGCCACCGGCTTCGGGGCCCACGAGCCCGAGCGCAGGCGCAAGCTGCTGCTGCACCGCCGGGAGATCGCCGAGCTGGCCGCCCGCACGGCCCAGGAGGGGCTCACGCTGGTGCCCCTGTCGGTGTACTTCAAGGACGGGCGGGCCAAGGTGGAGCTGGGCCTGGCCCGGGGGCGCAAGACCTACGACAAGCGCCACGCGCTGGCCGAGCGGGACGCGGCCCGCGAGCTCCAGCGGGCCGCCCGGCGCAGTCGGGACGACTGAGCCGCCTCGGGCTGTCCTGGGCTGTCCTGGGTTATAAGGCGGGCTCGGGGACCGGCAGGTCGTCCCCGTGGGCGTGGGCCAGATCGTGCGCGGGCGCGTCGAGCCGGTCGGGCAGCAGCCGGTAGACGGCGATCGACGCGACGGCGGCCACCACCGCGCCGATGAGGGCGGCCTGGCTCATGGCGTGCACGAAGGCGGTACGGGCGCCGAGGGCCATGGCCTCCCCGGCCTGTCCGCCCAGGCGTTGCGCCTGTTCGAGGGCGCCGCCCAGCGAGCTGAAGGCCAGCGACTTGCCGATCGACGGCAGCGGCGCCAGCACGGGCTTCAGGGTCGACTGGTAGTGGGAGGCGACCAGGCTGCCGAGGACGGCCACGCCCAGGGCGCCGCCCAGTTCCCGGGTGGTGTCGTTGACGGCCGAGCCCACCCCGGCCTTGCCGAGGGGCAGCGACGACATGATCGACGTGGTGGAGGGCGCGCTGGTCAGGCCCATGCCGACGGCCGTGATCATGAGGCTGAGGATGAGCTGGGCGTAGGTCGTGTGCACGCCGAAGCGGGAGATGAGCACGAGGCCCAGGGCGATGATGCTGAGGCCGGTCACGACCACGTTGCGCGAGCCGAAGCGCTCGGCCAGTCGGGCGCTGCTGGGGGCGGTCACCATGATCGTGGCGGCCATGGGCAGGAGGCGCACGCCCGCTTCGAGAGGCGTGTAGCCGAGCACCAGTTGGAAGTACTGGGTCAGCAGGAAGAAGAGGCCGAACATGGCGAAGAAGGCGAACGTGATGGCCAGCGCCCCGCCGCTGAAGCTGCCGTTCTTGAAGTAGCGCAGGTCGAGCATGGGCTCCCGGCTGCGCAGCTCCCACCAGGCGAACAGGCCGATGAAGAGGGCGGCCACGCCAAACGCCAACAGCGAGTCGGTGGAGAGCCAGCCCCGGTTGGGCGCCTCGATGATGCCGTAGAGCAGGGCGGACAGGCCGACGATCGACATGCCCGCGCCGACCAGGTCGAGCGGGGGCTGGCGGGGGTCTCGGGAGGTGGGGACCAGCAGCAGGCCGCCGACGATGGCCAGCAGCACGATCGGCATGTTGACGAAGAAGACCGAGCCCCACCAGAAGTGGGCCAGCAGCCAGCCGCTGACGATGGGCCCGAAGGCGGCGCCCGCGGCGGCCACGCCTGCCCAGGCCCCGATGGCCCGGCTGCGCTCGTGGGGCGGGAAGACGTTGGTGAGGATGGACAGGGTGGCGGGCATGACCAGGCTGGCGCCCACGCCCATGACGGCCCGGCACAGGATGATCTGGGCGGGCGAGTGGCTGAGGCCCGCGGCCAGCGACCCGAGGCCGAAGATGACCAGGCCGGCTTGCAGCGCGCCCTTGCGGCCGAAGCGGTCGCCCAGGGCGCCGCTGGTCAGGAGGAGGCCGGCGAAGACGAGGCCGTAGGCGTCGACCATCCACTGGAGCTCGGTGGTGCTGGCGTGCAGGTCGCGGATCAGCGTGGGGAGCGCCACGTTGAGCGTGGTGTTGCCGACGATGACCATCGTGAGGCTGAGGCACAGGACCAGCAGGGTCCACCAGCGGCGGTTGTGGATGGTTTCAGCGTCCATGGCGTGCGTGTGTTCCCCGAGGTCGGTGGGCGTGGGCGGTGGTTGCGGTGCTGCGTGGTTGCGGTGCTGCGTGGTTGCGGTGGTGCGCGGGTGCGGTGTGCGTTGCGGTGCTGCGGCGTGCGTGGGCTGCGGTGCGGCGTGGGGTGCGGCGGCGGGCGGCGGCGCGTCCCCCGGCGTTTGGGTCGAATCGTTCGTCAGCTAACGGTTGTCGTGGTCAAGCTAGCCGAGGGGCGGGCTATTCCCGAACCGATTTCCTGGCGCCCTACCCCTTTCCCCCCGTCTGGAGGACATAGCGCGTGGATTCGGCGCGGTATGTCCTCCAGACCCGGGTGGTTGGAGCCCCGGAGTGGCCCCGTTCGGGCTGGTCACCCCGGGTCGCTACCATGGTCGGGCAACTTGACAAGGGGGTGACTGGCTTCGACTTTGGCTGTCGAGGCGGGAGAAGCGAGCCGTGGTCTCCGGAGCCACGTTAAAGAGCCGGAACCAAAAACAAATGCCGACGACAACGTCGCGCTCGCTGCCTAAACAGTAGCGACGTCAGCCCGGCCCCGGTCCTGCGGGTCGGATGCTGGCGCCATCTAGCAGGGCTTACCCGATCGGCCTCGTCAACGGGCCGGACAGGGACATTTCAGTTGACTGGGGCCTTGCACCGTTGCCGGTGAAGATGCGAGGCCCGAGACCCTTCCACCGGCTGCGCTCGGAGAAGTCCCGTCAAGGCGTCGAAGGACGCGGGTTCGATTCCCGCCACCTCCACTGTTCGCTCAGGCGGTCATGGCCTGAGCCAAACTGCGTACCTCGTTCGAGGACACGAGTTGCTGCGCAATGGCAACGAGTTCCGCGTAGGCGGCGTCGAGATCGGTCACGCTATACGTCGCTCTCGCCTCGTCCAGCGCGACGCACCCAGGGTGCTTCGCTGGGTCGCGGCGAGCGTCGAAGTGGACGCCTCCCAGCTTGTTCGCTACGAACAGAACGACCTCCCGTCTCGTGACACTGACGCCGCCAGCCTTCATGCAGGCTGATGAGAGCCAGTTCGAGAGCGTCTGCGTTTTCGTTGGCGGGCCCGCTTCGAACCGTTGTCGGATCTCGTCCTCCGACAAAGCCCGATCGAAGACGGTGACGTTCGACACGGTCATGCCATCCCGTCGCCCGCCAGCGGCTTGGGCGAAACGAACTGATGAACCGGTTTCGAGCGACGGCGACGTGATTTTTGGTTCGCCCTTTAAGCCTGCGCCTTCCTCAGCCGCATCAAGGTTCCGTCGTGAAGCAGACGACGGAGCTTCGCGGAGGCGTCTCGAAGGGCCGACTCGGCGGCCTTGCTGAGATCGGTCTGGCAGAGCCATGCGATGTCACCGCTCACGCTGTCTCTCAAGTCACGGAGGACTTCGTCAGTCAGCAGGTGCTTGTTACTCACACGCACAGTGTTGTTCGCGGGGAGTCGCTCGCTGTGCATGTGTGACTGAGCTTGCGCGCCATACGTCGGTGTCCCCTCGTCGGTCGCCGCAAGGGGGCCACGCCGCACGTCTCTCGGCCTCCTACTGGCGTGGTGCACCACCGGGTCCGCCCGGTGTCGCATAGATGCTACGGTTGTCGCATGAGTGAAGCGGCATCCCGTGAACTCCGTAACAACACGCGGGGCTTGCTCGACCGTGTTGCCGCGGGAGAGGCGATCACCATCACCATCGACGGCCGTCCCGTCGCCGTGCTCCAACCGCTGGGACGACGGCCTCGTTGGCTCGCCCGAGACGAGTTCGTTCGCCGCGTCGTACGGCACCAGGCGGACGCGGGCCTCATCAGCGAACTGGCTGGACTCGCGCCCGGCACGACCGACGACGTTCCATTGCGGTGAGCCGAGGTCTCGGCGACACGACGCTGTTCATCGCCCGTGAGACGGGCCGACCTCTCGATATCCAGGCGCTACCCGACGAGATCGGGGTGTCCGTGATCACTATTGGCGAGCTTCGCGCGGGCGTCCTGGCCGCCGCCGATGTCGAAACGCGCGACCGCCGACTTGCCACGCTGACCCAGGCGCTGGCCATGCAACCGGTGCCAGTCGACGATCAGGTCGCAGACCACTGGGCGAAGCTCCGCATCCTGCTTCGCGACAGCGGCCAGCGCATGCCAGTGAACGACTCGTGGATCGCAGCCACGGCGATGTCGCTCGGCATCCCGGTGATCACGCAGGACGACGACTATGCCGACCTTCCCGCCCTTGCGGTCATCAAGGTCTGACAACGGCGGACTCATCACCAGCGGGCCCGCGGCCACGGCGCAGGATCGGGCGAGTGAGGATGGCGGCGCGCATCTTCGAGGCGATGCCGGCAGCAGTCCGGCACCAGCCTGACGTGCGCCGGAAAGAGAGGCAGGGCATGACCCGGCCGCCGGCCGCCGGGAGCCGACCGGAGCGGCAGGCACGAACTCGTGGCGATAGTGTCGGCTGCGCGGCAAAGATCAAGCTGACAACAGCAGACGCAAAGGGGCGAACGGTGTCGGACGAGCTTCCTCCTGAGGTGTTCGCCGCCGACCCCGACGGCGAGCCCGAGCAGACGGCCAATGCCAGCAACGACGAGGACGGCCCCGAGGGGTTCATCGAGGACGCCGACCAGTCGCTGCTCCCCGACGGCACCGTCACCCACGACCCTGACGATGACTGACCAGCCCACACCGTCCGGCACCGCGGGCGCCTTCTTGGATGAGTGCCGCAGCCACCTCGGCTTTGTCGAGGGGCCGGGCGACAACGAGACGCCCTTCGGCAAGGCTCGCGGCGCCAACTTCCAACCGTGGTGCGCGGCCTTCGTCTCCTTCTGCCTGCGGGTGACGGGCACCGACCACGGCAGGCTGGTGTACGTCCCCTCCATCGTGGCCAAGTACCGCGACGAGGAGCGGCTCGGTACCACGCCGCAGCCCGGCGACCTGTTCTGCCTGTGGTTCCCGTCCAAGAACCGCTATGCCCACGTCGGCGCGGTGGAGTCAGTCGACGGCGACCGGGTGTGGACGGTGGAGGGAAACTCCAACAAGGCCGGGTCGAGGACGGGTGGCTCGGTGGTCCGGCTGCACCGCAAGTGGCACGGCACCCGCACCGTGTTCGCCCGCCCCGCCTTCCAGCCGGGCCACACACCGCTCGGCTTCCAGGACGAGCGTCAGGAGGACGCCATGGCCTTCACCCTGTCCCGATGCCAGGGCGGCTGCATCGTCGTGCAGCCCGACGGCGGCGTCTTCGCCTTCGACGGCGCCCCGTTCAAGGGCTCGCTGCCCGGGCTCGGCATCGTCCACGGCTTCCCCATCGTGGCCGGCGCGTGGACGCCCTCGGGCGACGGCTACTGGCTGGTCGGGAGGGACGGCGCCCTGTTCGCCTTCGGCGACGCGCCCGCCATCCTCGGCGCCAACGCCGAGCCCTTGAAGCACCACGTCGGCCCCCGCCGCATCAGCGGCCTGGTAGCCACCGGCCCCCGCTCGGTCCGGCTGGTGGCCCAGGAGAAGTCCGGCGACTTCGACTTCTTCGACGCCGGTGCGGGCTAGCCAACCGTCAACGCAGCCGACAGGACGGGCGACGACGCCAGCGTCTGGAACACCACGCAGAACCGCTCGGTCAGCCGCAGCAGCGTGTCCCGCTGCTCCTCCGACGCGTCGGAGTCGAGCTCGAAGCTGACCCGGATGGCCTTGAAGCCGACCGGCGCGTCCTTGTCGACGGCCAGCGTCCCCCGGAAGTCGAGGTCCCCCTCGACCCGGACAGTGCCGCCTCGGACCGGCACGTCGAGCGACGTGGCCACCGCCCGCAGGGTGACGCCCGCGCAGGCGGCCAGCGCCTCCAGCAGCATGTCGCCCGAACAGAGCGACGTGCCGTCTCCTCCCGTAGCCGGATGCAGGCCCGCCTCGGCCAGCGCCTGCCCCGTGCGCACCGAGCAGGTGACGCCCTGACCCAACTGGCCCTCGGCCGACAGCGTGATCACGGCGGCGGCCGGGTCGTCCTTGTACCGGGCCTTCAGCGGCTCCCTGCAGGGCTCGAAGCTGCTCGCGGCTCATGCCGCCATCCTCGCAGCCGCGCCCGTCGGGGATCGGCTTCGGCCCCTGCGGGCCTAGGTTCTCGGCATGCCGGACGTCGAGGACTTCGCCACGCTGGGCCAGGCCGATAACGGCCGATGGCGGCTCGATTTCACCCGCCTGCTCCCCCACCCGCCCGCCCAGGTCTGGCAGGCCCTGACCGAGCCCGAGAAGCTCGACGCCTGGTTCCCGGTCGAGGTCCACGGCGAGCGGGCACCGGGCGCGCCGCTGCGCCTCGTGTTCGCCCACGACGAGGGCCCGGCCATGGACGGTGAGATGCTGGCCTACAACCCGCCCGCCCTCCTCGAACTGCGCTGGGGCGACGACGAGTTCTTGCGCTTCGAGCTGACCCCGGCCGACGACGCCGGCACCGTGCTCGCCTTCCGCAACACCTTCGGCCCAATTGGCAAGGCGGCCCGCGACGCGGCGGGCTGGCACGCCCGGCTCGACCTGCTGCGGTCCGTCCTGCGGGGCGAGCCTGCGCCCTGGACCGCCGACGAGCGCTGGGCCGAGGTGCACGCCGGCTACGTCGAGCGCCTGGGCCCCGAAGCGTCGGCCATCGGCCCGCCTGCATGACCGACGACGCCGCGGCGCGCCTGGCCGACGAGCGGTCCCGGGTGGCCGTCCAGGTGGCCGAACTGGCCGACGAGCTCCAGACGGTCATCGCCGCGTCCGAGGGCGAGGCGCTGGACGACGAGCACGACCCCGACGGCTCGACCGTGGGCTTCGAGCGGGCCCGGGTCGCCGCCCTGCTCGACGCGGCCCGGCGTCGGCTGGCCGGGCTGGACGAGGCCGCCGCCCGGGTCGAGGCGGGCGCCTACGGGGTCTGCGCGGTGTGCGGCGAACCGATCGGCGCAGAGCGGCTGGCGGCCCGGCCCGACGCCACCGAGTGCGTCAACTGCGCGGGCGGCGGCGGCGCGGGCGCGGAACGGCTCAGCGCACCCCGAGCAGGTCGACCACGAACACCAGGGTCTCGTTCGGGCCAATGACCCCGCCCGCGCCACGCGAGCCGTAGCCCAGCTCGGGCGGGATGGTCAGCCGCCGGCGGCCGCCCACCTTCATGCCCGCCACGCCCTGGTCCCAGCCCTGGATAACCCGGCCTGCGCCGACGTCGAACGAGAAGGCCGAACCCCGGTCCCACGAGGCGTCGAACTGCTGCCCAGAGGACCACGACACGCCCACGTAGTGGACGTCGACCACCGACCCCGGTTTGGCCTCGTCGCCCTCCCCGACCAGCAAATCCTCGACCTCCAGAGAGGCGGGCGGGGGCGTATCCGGGATGTCGACAGTGGGCTTCTCGGCATTGGCCATTGACGAACACTACGCGGCCAGGACGGGCCTACCGTACGGGGATGCCAGACGTGAGCGAGACCCGCCTGCCCGGCGTCGGCGTGCGCGACGAGTTCACCACCGCGGGCGGCGAGCGGATCGGGGTCGTGTCCCACCGCAGCGGCCGGCGCGAGCTTGTCGTGTACCGCCGCGGGTGCGGGCGGGCACCGACCGCGCCCCTACCGGGCCTGTTCGTCCTCCTGCTCCAGCAGCGCCGACAGCTTCTTCGGGGCGATGAGCCGGTAGGCCTCGGCCACGATGGCCGCCACCTCGTCCCAGTCCACCGGCACGTCGAGGTAGACGCCGAGCCAACCCCGGCCGCCCACGTACGGCGGCCGGAAGAACCGCTCCGGCTCCTGCTCGACCAGCTCCTCCTGCACGCCCGCCGGGGCCGCGCACCAAAAGCCCATCCGGTTGTCGTGGTGGTGGTCGGAGAGGGTGACGAACACCTTCTTGCCCTGCACGAACCACGTCGGCTCGCCGTGGCTCAGCCGCTCCTGCACCTCAGGCAGGGCCGTGCACAAGGCGCGCAGGCGCTCGACCACGGCCGCGTCGGCCCCGCTCACCGGTGCTCCGGGTTGGGGAAGTCCCACCGGCAGCCCGCGTCCCACTCCGAGCGCTGGTTGCCGTGGGCCGGGATGCCGCCAGCGTCCTTCAACAGGCGGGCCAGGTGCAGCACGTTCCACGTCATGAAGGTGGTGTTGCGGTTGGTGAAGTCGTTCTCCGGGCCGCCCGAGCCCGGATCGAGGTACGACGGGCCGGGGCCCGCCTCGCCAATCCACCCGGCGTCGGCCTGGGGCGGGATGGTGTAGCCCAGGTGCTGCAAGGAATAGAGGACGTTCATGGCGCAGTGCTTGATGCCGTCCTCGTTGCCGGTGACCAGGCAGCCGCCCACCCGGCCGTAATAGGCGTACTGGCCCTTGTCGTTGAGGAGCGACGAGTTGCCGTACAGCCGCTCCACCACCCGGGTGCAGACCGACGACTTCTCTCCCAGCCAGATGGGCGTGCACAGCACGAGGACGTCGGCCGCCATGACCTGCTCGAACAGCGCGGGCCACTCGTCGCGCTCCCACCCGTGCTCGGTCATGTCGGACCACACACCGGGCGGGATGTCGTGGTCGACGGCCCGGACCACGTCGACCGTCACCCCCTGGGCCCGCATGACGGCGATCGACTTGTCGGCGAGGCCCTGCGTGTGCGACTGCTCGGGCGACTTCTTCAACGTGCAGTTGACGTACATCGCCCGCAAATCGCTGTAGTCGGTCATTGCACCCTTCCCCACAACGTGAACCGGATGGTGGGCACGAAGCCCATGCGCTCGAAGCCGGGCCTGCTGTCGTCGCTCGTGTAGGCCACCGCGGGCAGGTCGGGGGCGTCGGCCACCCGGGCCCACACCAGCGCCTCCCACACCCCGCGCCGACGGGCCGCGGGCAGGGTGGCCCCGAAGCACAGGTTCACCACGCCGTGTCCCACATAGCGGGCTCCCGATCCCACGGGCTCGCCTTCGAGCAGGCCCAGTCGGAACAGCAGGCCGGTGTCGAGGATGCCCGAGGGCAGCACCGTGCCCGCCTCCGCCCCTTCGATGGGATAGCCCTCGATGGCGATGCGCTCGGCCGTGCGCAGGGCCACCGGGTCGCGCACCTCCAGCACCTCCACGCCCGGCCCGGGGGTGTGCGGGGCCGGGAAGGCGCCCCGCACCACGAAGGCCGGATGACCCACGAGGAACCAGCCCCGGCCTGCCAGGTCGGGCGTGGGCCAGATGGACAGCAGCATGTGGGTGCGGCCCGGGTCAGCCGCGAAGAAGCGGTCGACCTGGTCGAGCACCGGGTCGTCGACGCCGGTGAGCGGCCTGCGCAGAATGGCCTCGTTGAAGTAGGCCACCGGGCCGCCCGAGTCGGCCAGCGCCACGTCGTCGGTGTCCTCGGCCCGTCCGCCCGCGGCCACGGCCATGGCCGCGTTGGCCTCGGCCTGGTTGAACAGGAAGCGGCGCAGGACCGTGTCCCCCACCGGCGTGTCGGGCAGCCACCCGGTCTCCACGGGGCCGCACGCTACGACACGCCGTGGCGGAAGGTGATGCTGATCCTCGGTCCGGCCGACTTGGTCTTCGGCACCGCGTGGTCCCACGTGCGCTGGCACGACCCGCCGGTCACCAGCAGGTCGCCGCCGTGCAGCACGATCGGGAGGCTGCGCCCGCCGCCCTTGGGCCGCAGCCGGAACGTGCGCGGATGGCCGAGCGACACGATGCCCACGATGGGGTCGACCACCTCTTTGGCGATGCGGTCGCCGTGCCAGGCCACGCTGTCCCGGCCGTCCCGGTAGAGGTTGAGGCCGCCGGTGGCGAAGGCGCGCTGATAGCGCTCGGCCAGCGCGTCGCGCATGGCGCCGATGACCGGCAGGATGGGCTCGCCCGACTCGCCCGACTCGCCCGGTCGGCGCCACGTGGCCGTGAGCCGCGGCTGCTCCACCACGCTGTCGTACATGCGCCGGGTCTGCTGCGACCACGACGCGGCGTCGAGCACGGCCTCGAACACCGCGTCGGGTTGAGCCACCCAGCCGGCTGCATGCTCGTACCAGGCAGTGTCGTCCAGGTCGACGTGCGTCAGGCCCGCGAAGGCGCGGTCGACCGACGGCCCGGGCTCGGAGACCAGCCCGCCCGGCTCGCCCAGCAGCGACGGCTGCCACACCACATCGGCCATACAGCCAAGGTAGAACGCCTACCAGGTGTCCACGCACGGGCGCTTCTTGCCGGTGCGGGGCGGGGGCGGGGGCGCAGACTCGAGGGCGGCGGTGATCCAGCGGCGCGACTCGGCCGGGTCGATCACGTCGTCGATCTCGAAGTAGGTCGACGTGTTGAGCGCCTTGCCGTGCTCGTACATGCGGGCGACCATCTCGTCGTAGAGGGCCTGGCGCTCGGCCGCGTCGGCCACCGCCTCCAGCTCCTTGCGGAAGCCGAGCTTGACCGCGCCCTCCAGGCCCATGCCCCCGAACTCGCCGGTGGGCCAGGCCACGCAGAACACCGGGGCCTTGAAGCTGCCGCCCGCCATGGCCTGCGCCCCGAGGCCGTACCCCTTGCGCACCACGATGGTGAAGAACGGCACGGTCAGGCTGCCGCCGGTCACGAACATGCGGCTCACATGGCGGACCAGGCCCGTCTTCTCGGCCTCGGGCCCGACCATGAAGCCGGGGGTGTCGCACAGGAAGAGGATTGGGATGTCGAAGGCGTCGCAGAGCTGCATGAAGCGGGCCGCCTTGTCCGCCCCGTCGGCGTCGATGGCCCCGCCCAGATGGGTGGGGTTGTTGGCCACGACGCCGAGCGGCCGCCCCTCCACCCGGGCCAGAGCGGTGACCATGCCGGGGGCGAAGGCCCTTCTGAGTTCGAGCACCGAGCCGGCGTCGGCCAGCGTGTCGATCACCGTGCGGATGTCATAGGCCCGCAGCCGGTTCTCGGGGACGGCCTGGCGCAGGAGCCGCTGGTCGGCCGCCGTCCAGTCGGGCGACGGGCCTTGGAAGTACGAGAGGTACTGCGTGGCCGCGGCCACCGCCTCGGCCTCGTCGGCCACCGCGATGTCGACCACGCCGTTGGGCACCTGCACGTCCATGGGGCCGACCTGCTCCGGCTCGTACACGCCCAGGCCGCCGCCCTCGATCATGGCCGGGCCGCCCATGCCGATGTTGGCGTCGGCCGTGGCGATGATCACGTCGCAGCAGCCGAGGATGGCGGCGTTGCCCGCGAAGCACTTGCCGCTGGCCACGCCGACCAGGGGGACGAGGCCGCTCAGCCCCCCGAAGAGGGCGAAGGCCAGGCAGTCGAGGCCGGACACGCCCGCCCCGTCGGTGTCGCCGGGCCGGCCGCCGCCGCCCTCGGTGAAGAACACGACGGGCAGGCGCAGGCGCTCGGCCAGCTCGAACAGGCGGTCCTTCTTGCGGTGGTTCTGGAGGCCCTGCGTCCCGGCCAGCACCGTGTAGTCGTAGGACATGACGATCGTGCGATGGCCGTTGACGGTGGCGACGCCGCCGATCATGCCGTCGGCCGGCGTGCGGGCGATGAGGTCGTCCACCGGGCGGCGGCGGCGTTGGGCGGCGATGACCAGCGGGCCGTACTCGACCAGGCTTCCGGCGTCGATCAAGTCGGACACGTTCTCGCGGGCCGTGCGCTGGTTGGCAGCCCGGCGGCGGGCCACCGCGTCCGGCCTGCGCTCGTCGGTGCCGATCGCGTGGCGTTCGAGCACGGCGGCCAGGTCGGGGCGGACGGCGTCGAGGTCGGGGGCGGCCTCCGCCTCGGCGCCCGCATGAGACACGTCGGCGGGGTCGAGCTCGATCAGCGGGTCGCCCGGCATCACCGTCTGGCCCACGGCCACGGCCACGGCGCGCACCACGCCGCTCCATGCGGCCGCCACCACGTGCTCCATCTTCATGGACTCCATGACCAGCAGGGGCCCGCCCGCGTGGACCTCGTCGCCGGGCCGCACGTCGACCGACACCACCGTGCCCTGGAGGGGCGACGCCACCATCGACATGGGTTCTGTCTAGCCCGGCCAGCCTCCGCCCATGGCCCGACCTCCGCAAACCTCAGATCGGAATCCGACCAGAAATGGTCGGATTCCGATCTCACGTTTCTGG
>DASYMT010000045.1:0-1954 GCA_036008925.1 Acidimicrobiales bacterium
AAGACCGACCGGGCCGTGCGCACCACCGCCTGCTGCCCCTCGACCAGCCTGCGCACCATCTCCACCGCGTCGGGCCGGTCGTCGTCCTCGGAGATGGACGACAGCGACCCGAACTCCCGATAGCTGCCGGGCGCCCGCTCGCCCAGGGCCCGGATGCGCTCGGCGATCAAGTCGACCGCGGCCGACAGCTCGGTGTACTGCTCCTCGAACATCAGGTGCAGGGTCTGGAACATCGGGCCCGTCACGTTCCAGTGGTAGTTGTGGGTCTTGAGATAGAGCGTGTACGTGTCGGCCAGCAGGCGCGACAGCCCGCCCGCGATCTCCTGGCGCTGCGCCTCGTCGATCCCGATGTCGAAGGTCACGGTCATCGGCTCACCACCATCCTCTCGTTGGGCACGCAATGGGTCATCCGCAGTCCGTCCACCGGGCGGGGGCCGTTGTTGCCCAGGTGGGCCAGGCGCTCGCGCTCCTCCTCGGTGAACACCTGGTGGGGCAGCGGCTCCAGGGCCGACACGTCGTCGGGCTTGATGCCGAGGCCCTCGCCCACCCGCAGGCCCAGGTCGTCCTCGACCACGAGCAGGTGCCAGACCATGCGCTCCTGCACCGGGCGCTCGGCCTGGCCCAGCGCGTCGACCAGGTTGGCCACCAGGTCGTCGCGCTCCCACTCCTCCATGAGCAGGTAGCGCTGGCCCGCCTGCATGTAGTCGTTGGTGCGGGGAAGCTGCGCCCGGGTCAGCCTGCCCTCGATGACCGGGCCCTGCGCGTCGTGGCCGGGCGGCGGCGCCGTTTGGAGGCCGCCGGTGATGGACGGCTCGTAGTTGACGTGCGGGTTGGCGCCCGCGTAGTCGACCTCGTACTGCATCTGCCCGCCCTGCTGGTTGGTGGCCACCCGCCCGGCCTTCGCCTTGTTGACCGGGAGCTGGAGGTAGTTCGGACCCACCCGGTAGCGCTGGGTGTCGGAGTAGGAGAAGGTGCGGCCCACGAGCATCTTGTCGTCAGAGAAGTCGAGGCCGTCGACCAGTACGCCGGTGCCGAAGGCGATCTGCTCGCTCTCGTTGAAGAAGTCGTCGGGCATGCGGTTGAGCACCAGGCGGCCGACGGGCCGGGCCGGGAACTGGTCCTCGGGCCAGACCTTGGTGTCGTCCAGCGGGTCGAAGTCGAGCTCGGGGTGCTCGTCGTCGCTCATCATCTGGACCTGGAGCTCCCACTCGGGATAGTCGCCCCGCTCCACCGCTGCATAGAGGTCGCGGGTGGCGTGGCCCAGGTCGTCGGCCTGGATGCGGGCCGCGTCCTCGGCGGTCAGCGACTTCACGCCCTGCTTGGGGATCCAGTGGTACTTCACCAACACGGTGGCGCCCTCGGCGTTGACCCACTTGTAGGTGTTGACGCCGAAGCCCTGCTGGTGCCGGTAGTCGGCCGGGATGCCCCGGGGCGAGAACAGGTTCACGATCATGTGCATGGCCTCGGGCGTCTGCGACATGAAGTCGAAGATGCGGCCCGGCTCCTGCCGGAAGGTGACGGGGTCAGGCTTGAGGGAGTGGATCACGTCGGGGAACTTCACCGCGTCGCGGATGAAGAAGACGGCCAGGTTGTTGCCCACCAGGTCCCAGTTGCCGTCCTCGGTGTAGAACTTGACGGCGAAGCCGCGGGGGTCGCGGGCCGCCTCGGAGGAGTCCCGCCCGCCGATCACGGTCGAGAAGCGCAGGGCCACGTCGGTGCGCTTGCCCGCCTCCTGGAACAGCTTGGCCCGGGTGAACTGGGCGATGGGCTCGTCGCCCCACTGCCCCGTCGCCTCGAAGTACCCGAAGGCGGTCACGCCCCGGGCGTGCACCACCCGCTCGGGGATGCGCTCGCGGTCGAAGTGGCTGATCTTCTCGAGGAAGTGGTAGTTCTCCAGCGTGGCCGGGCCCCGGGGGCCGACCGTGCGCTGGTTGCGGTTGTCGGAGACGGGGTG
>DASYMT010000046.1:0-6748 GCA_036008925.1 Acidimicrobiales bacterium
GCTCACCGAGCGGTGGGAGGACCGGCGGGGCGGCCTCATCAAGCTGCTGGGCACCCTGACCACCGGTGTGAGCGACCGCAAGGAGCACAACAACACGGGCATGGAGGAGACCCTGCGCCGCATCAAGGCCGCAGCCGAGCAGGCGGCGGGGGCGGGCCCGGCCTAGTCGCCCAGGCGGTAGGCGAAGGCCGGGTCGGGGCTGGCCATGGTGTCGACCACATAGGACGAGCCCACAAACGGGTCTGACTGCTCGGCCCGATAGACCTCGGACTCGAACGTGGGCCTGATCGACACGCCGAGGCCGAGGCGGGCCGACGACAGGCTGGCCGCGGCCACCGCGTCGTTGAGGGCATGCATGGGCACGGACAGCACCACCGCGTTGCCGCTCAGGTCGACGGAAGGGGCCATCCCGGCCACCGCCCCGCTGGCCAGCAGGGCCCCCGTGTTGGCCTCCCGCCGGCAAAAGCAGCCGTTGGCGATGACGCTGCCGTTGTTGACGTCGCGGTACACGGACAGCTCGAAGGCCCCGTCGGAGAAGAGCAGCTCGGTGAAGTACTGGGTGTGGGTGGCCGGGCCGGTGGCCGTGTCGGTCTGGCCCAGGGGCGCCGACAGGTCGGTCACGTGGACCTTCATGGTCAGGACCGACGAGGTGGCCCTCATGTCGCCGTTCAACAGGTCGAGGGACGGCTGCCGGCGCCGCGACGCGCACGAGCCGTTGACGCAGCCGGTGCTCGTCTCCGCGTCGCCGCCGGGGTCGAGCAGGATGGGCGCCCGGGTGGCAGGCGCCGCCAGGTCGGGCAGACGGGGGGCGCCCGCCTTGAGCCCCTTGCTGCTGCGGGACTTGGCCCCCGCGGCGGCCACGGGCGCGGCGGAGCCGGCCGGGTCGCCGGCGAGGGGCACGATGGTCGTGGGGGTGTCGGCCAGGGCCTCGTGGTTGGGACCCTCTCCGGTCACGCGCAACCGGGCCGAGGATTCCCGGCCCGGGAGATGTTGCAGAGCGGCGGCTGACGCCAGCAGAAGGGCGGCAACCACTGGCGCCAACCGCCGTCTGGTGAGCGTGCGGGCCCGCCCACGCACTCGGGCCCGCACGATGGCCTCCGGGGAGGGCGAAGGCCACTGGTTGAGGTTCCAGGGCTCAGAAGGCAAGGGACACCCCCTGGGCCGGACCGCCGAGGAGGTCTCGCAGCGCGGCCAGCCCCCGGCGGGAGTGCTGCTTCACCGCCCCCTGCGAGATGTGCAGGTGGTCGGCCACCTGCAGCTCGGTCATGTCGGCCAGATAGCGGAGCACAACGACCTCCCGTTGTCGGCGGGGCAGCTTCCCGAGGGCGGCGGCCAGCACAAGCCGGTCGTCGCAGCCGACGGGCATGCCCGGTGCGTCGACCAGGTCGGCGCTGACGGTCCGACGCCGCCGGATCATGTCGATCGACACGTTGGCGGTCACCCGCAGCACCCACGCCCGTTGGTACTCGACCCCCTGAAGCCGCCGCCACGACGCCGCCGTCCGGGCCAACGCCTCCGACGCGGCATCCTCCGCGTCCTGCTGGTCGCGCAGGATGCGCAGGGCCACCGAGAAGGCTGGGATGTACAGCTCCCGAAACAGCGAGTCGAAGTCGTTCCCCAGCACCACCGGGGAATCGTTTCGACGCCGGGAAAAGGTTGACCTGTGCCGCAGGTTTTCCGGGTGCGGTCAAGGGGTTGCGATGCGTGTGCGTCGTGCGGTCAGGCCCTCACGGAATCGCCCGAGAGCGCACAAAGGATGACGCGCCCGCCGGACGGGCGGAGGACTGAGGTCGCGTGCTCGCGGACCGCTGTCCTCCGGAGTCAGATCGTCAGGCGGCGACGAACTCCCGGACCAGCGCGGCCAGCTCGTCGGGCTTCTCCAACGGGAGCATGTGGGCCGCGCCCTCCACGTCGACCAGGCGGGCGTCGGCGATGCCCTCGGCGTAGGCCTCGGCGTGGGCCCGGGGGATGAGGCCGTCCTGGGCCCCGTGGACGATCAGCGTCGGCGCCGTCACCCGGTACAGCCGCCGTTGCAGCTTGGGGTTGTGCAGGTACGGGTCCCACCCCAGCTTGGCCGTGGCCGCCTGCGACTGGAGGAGGGGCCGCAGCATCTCGAACGGGATGTCGGGCCCCTGGGTCGACGTGGCCAGCGACGCCATCTGGTGCATGAGCACGGCCACCGGGTGGGACTGGTCGGCGAACAGCTCGAGCGCCAGCTCGTCGAGGTCCCGGCCGAAGATCTCCTTGATCTCGTGGCCCTGGATGTAGAGGCCCGCCGGGTTGACCAGCACCAGCCTGCCGATGCGCTCGGGGTACCGGGTGGCGATCTCGGCCGCCAGCCACCCGCCCAGCGACAGGCCGACGATGTTGACCGGCGCCGCGCCCAGGCCCATCTGGTCGAACAGGTCGAGCAGGTGGAAGACGGCGTCCTCCACGTCGTCGATCTCGTCGATGCCCTCCGACTCGCCGAAGCCGGGGAAGACCGGCGCCACCGTGTCGAACGAGTCGGCCAGCCGCTCCAGCAACACGAGCCCGTTCGACTCGCCCTGCGCCGAATGGAGGTACACCAACGGCACCGCCCCAGCCGCCCCCGGCCCAGCCGGGCCGCCCCGGAAGACCTGGACCTTGCCGACCTGGGTCGACACCTGCTCCTCGGTCAACCCCGCCATCAGGCCACCGCCGCCTGGTCGCCCAGCACCCGGGCGCCCTCGGGGAACTCCTTGCGCAGCTTGGGCATGACCTCGGTGGCGAACAGCTCCAGGTTCTTCTTGGTGAGGTGGGCGGGCAGCGTGCCCAACTGGAACAGGCCCAGCAGGTTGCCCGTGCCCAGCCGCCGCAGCGACTCGATCAGCTTCTCGGTCACCGTCTCGGGCGACCCCACGATGGCGTACTGCCCCTCCACCACCTCGTCCCACGTCTCCAGGTTGATGGCGAAGGTCTTGGCCCCCTTCAGGATGTTCTCGATGGAGCGCAGCGACGTGTAGCCGGGCGGCGAGATGTTGATGCCGGGCAGCAGCCGCTTGACGAAGTACCAGAAGTGGCTCTCGTACTCGGCCCGGGCCTGCTCGTCGGTCTCGGCCACGTAGATGGGCTCCAGCCAGCCCGCCTGGAGCGGGTCGTACTCGTAGCCCTCGCGCTCGCACGCCTCGCGGAACATGCGGAAGGTCCGGTCGAACACCGAGATGTGGAAGTACGGGATGCCCATGTAGGCGTAGTGGTGCTTGGCCACGAACTCCATCGTCTCCAGCGACCCGGCCCCCGGGATCCACACCTCGGGGTGGGGCTGCTGGACCGGCCGGGGCCAGGTGTTCACGTACCGGAGCTTGTAGTGCTTGCCGATGAACTCGAACGGGCCGGGCTCGGTCCATGCCCGCATGATGATCTCGTGGGCCTCGGCGAAGCGCTCCCGGGCGTGGGCCGGGTTCATCGAGAACGAGTAGTACTCGGGCCCGCCGCCGACCACGAAGCCCGCGATGAGGCGGCCGCCGCTGATGTTGTCGATCATGGCGAACTCCTCCGCCACCCGCGTGGGCGGGTCGTAGAGCGGCAGGGCATTTCCCACGATGGCGATCTTGGCGTTCTTGGTCTGGCGGGCCAGGATCGAGCCCATCAGGTTGGGCGACGGCATGATCCCGTAGGCGTTCTGGTGGTGCTCGTTGACGCACACGCCGTCGAAGCCCAACTCGTCGGCCAGGATGAGCTCATCGAGGTAGCGGTTGTAGACCTCGTGGCCCACGGCCGGGTCGAACAGCTCGTTCGGGCACGTCACCCACGCAGGCCCGTCATAGCTCTCGGGCAGCGCCGGATACGGCATCAGGTGGAAGCTGAAGAAGCGCAACTGGCATCCCCCCTTGAGACTGACGGTGGTGTCACGCTAGTTGACCAATCGGTCAAGTTCGATTGAAGCAGGCTCGATCATCCATACTTGCTGTGCAGGTTTTTCGGCGGCCACTTCCCCAATAACAGAGGACCTCATGGATCATCCCGCGCGCGGCAACCGGCTTTCAGCGGCGGCGGCCTTGCTGGCCGTGGGCCTCGCCGCGTGCAGCAACACGGCGTCGGGCGACACCGCCGCGTCGAAGACGGCCCTCTCCACCACGACCACCACGGCCCCGACCACCACCACGTCGTCGAGCACGACCACCACCATGAAGCCCATCCCGCCCGGCCTGGGCAAGGGGGCCAAAGGGCCCGACGTGCAGGCCTTGGAGCAGCGGCTGGCCGCACTGCACTTCGACAGCGGCAAGGTCGACGGCACCTTCGACGCCACCACCGCCTTCGCGGTCATGGCCTTCCAGAAGGTCCACGGCCTGCCCCGCACCGGCCGGGCCACCCAGGACGTGGTCGACAAGCTGGCCTCTGCCTCCGAGCCGCCCGCCATGGTCCCCGACGGCGGCGGCACCCGGGTCGAGGTCGACCTCAAGCGCCAGGTGCTGTTCCTCTACAAGGACGGGGCGCTGCTGCGCATCCTGCCCGTGTCGACCGGGAGCGGGAAGAAGTACTGCGTCGACGGCCAGTGCGCCACCGCCGTCACCCCCGGCGGGTCGTTCAAGGTCGGCCGCAAGATCTCGGGCATCCGGGTGAGCAAGCTGGGCCAGCTCTGGAACCCGTTGTACTTCAACGGCGGCATCGCCATCCACGGGGCGCCCTCCGTCCCGGCCGGGCCCGCGTCGCACGGCTGCGTGCGGATCCCCATGTCGGCGTCTCGGTGGTTCTTCGACACCGTTTCGGCGGGCACGCCGGTGTACGTGGTCGGGGGCAAGAAGGCGCCGGTGCCGTTCAACGAGCAGGCGCCGGGCGACGGGCCGGGCACGACCACCACCACGGTCAAGCCGACCACCACGTCGAGCAGCACCACCACCACGGTCAAGCCGACGACCACCACCGCGCCGACGACCACCACCACCTCGCTCAAGCCCTAGCCGGACGCAGCCCGCCCGAGGCCCCGCCGACGGCCCTCAGGGCTCAGGACGGGCCCGCGAAGTCGACCTCGTCGGTCTCGACCGTCCCGGCCGTGCGCCCCGGCGCCGTCTGGTACTTCCAGTACAGGTTCGTGTGGGCGATGACCTGGCCCGGCGGCGGCGCCCCCCAGGCCGTCTGGTCCTCGGTGGTGTGGGCGTCGCTGACCAGGGTGGCGTCGTACCCCCGGGCCAGCGCGCCGTGGAGCGTCGAGCGGATGCACGCATCGGTCTGGGCGCCGACGACGACGAGCCGCCCGACGCCGAGGCCCGACAGCACGGTCTCGAGCGTGGTGTCCTCGAAGGAGTCGCCGTAGTTCTTCTCGACGAGCGGCTCGGCCTCGTCCGGCGTCAGCTCGGGGACGATCCGCCAGTCGTCGCTCCCCCTGGCAAGCTGCTCGTCGGAGTGCTGGACCCACACGACGGGGACCCGTTCCCGCCGGGCCTTGTCGACCAGGCCGCCGACGTTGGCGACGACCGCGTCGCGCTCGTGCGCCCCCTCGACGACGCCCTTCTGCACGTCGACGACGAGGAGTGCGGTGTTCGGCCGGTTCTCGAGTGTGGTCATGGTCCCCCTGCCTCGCGCTGGGCTCCTGTTTCCCACCCACGGTAGACACACCTCGCCGTCTGGAGGACATGCCGCGTGATTTCGGCGCGGTATGTCCTCCAGAGCCGGCGGTGGGGTGCCGATCTGACCGGGGAAGGCTCTTTTCGAGGGGAGACCGAGGTGTTCTTCTTCATCGCCGGGCGCCACCCGGAGGCCCAGGTCGTGGGGGGCGTGGGCCCGTCCACCTGCGCCCGGTGCGGCCAGACGGGCCCGATGACGTTGTCCGTCGTCAGCATGACGAACACCGTCTACGGGGTGAAGACCGGCAAGCCCGTGGTGGCCGCCTACCAGCTCTCGTGCCGCCAGTGTCAGAGCTGTCTCACCCTGTCCCCGCTCGACGGGGCCGCCCTGGCCCGCACCGCCTCGCCGCCCACGGCTGCCGACCGGCTGCCCGCCTCCCTCCCGGCCACCGCCGCAGGCCCCATGGACGCCACCGCCCACCACGCGGCCATGGCCGCCGTCGGCGCGGCGGTCGCCTGGGGGGCGGCCCTCCTGCTGCTCGTAGTGGGCTTCACCACCCACGGCCCGGCCCGGGCCCCCAGCCTGTTCATCGCCCTGCTGGTGACCATGGTCGCCGGGGCGGTGAGCGGGGTGGCCGCCTCCTACCGCCGCCGCCAGCAGGCCGCGTCGGCCGCTGCCCCCGAGACGGCCGGCCTCCGCATCTGAGCGTCTGGCGGACAGGCTGGCGCAACGGCCCACCCGCTCCCGGCTCCGGCGCTCGCTGCTAGCGGCCCAACTGCGAGCGGCGGGCCCGTTGGGCCGCTGCGTGGGCCATGCCGTGCGAGGCCAGCCCGATCCCCCAGCCCATCAGCGGCCACATGGGCCAGAAGTAGCCCGCCCCGCTCAGCAGCCAGATCACGATCAGCATGATGTTGACCGACACGTAGGCGCCCAGGTGCGCGCCCCACATGGCCTTGGCCACCGTGCCCGGGGCCGGGTGCCGCGTCACCCGGGGGACGGGCCGGGGCGCGGGCGCAACCCGCCCAGGGGGCCGCGGCGGGGGCGGGGGCTCAGCCACTGGCGCCAAGGCCGACGCGGCGGCGGGCAGCTCGCGCAGGGCGCGGCGCAACTGCTCGACCGTGGCGGCCTGGTAGGCCTCGTCCAGCCGCTCCCCGAACTCGTCCAGGTCGAGCCTGCCCTCGGCCGCCGACTCCCGCAAGGCGGCGATCACTCGGTCCCGGTC
>DASYMT010000047.1:0-5473 GCA_036008925.1 Acidimicrobiales bacterium
CGCGCCTTCGCTTCGAGCCCGGGCCCGACCCGGGGCCTGCCAGTGAGAACGGCACGGCCCGACGAGTGCTCGAGCGGCTCTCGCTCAACGACCGGGAGCTGCTGCGGCTGGCCATGTGGGAGGAGCTCACGCCCGCCGAGCTGGCCGTGGCCCTCGACATCACCGAGAACGCCGTCTACATCCGGCTGCACCGGGCCCGCCAGCGGTTCGCCGCGCTGTTCGAGCAGGAGCTGGGGGGCCCTCGATGACGGACGAGCGCAGACCCGATCCGTTCGAGGCGCTGGCCGGGGCCGACCCCGCACGCGGGCACGAGGGCTTCGACCCCACCTCGGCCGTGGGCCGGGACGTGCTGCGCCGGGCCATGGGCGATGCAGCCCTGGGTCAGCCGAGCGAGCCGAGCGACCTGGCTGCCGCCCGTCGAGCGGCAATGCGCCGACGGGCCGTGGTGGCGGCGGCCCTGGCCCTGGCCGTGGCGGGCGCGGCGGCGGCCGCATGGGTGTCGAGCAGGCGGCCCACCCACACCCTCGACGTGGGCTGTTACGCGGAGGCCCGCCTCGACGCCGCCACCTTCGTGGTGCGAACCAGCGAGAGCCAGGCGGTCGAGGGCTGCCGGGACCTGTGGCGGTCGGGCACGTTCGGCGTCCCGCAGGACCCGCCGCTGCTGGCCGCCTGCGTGTTGGAGTCCGGCGCGGTGGGCGTGTTCCCCGGCGGCCCCGAGACGTGCATCAGGCTCCAGCGGCCCACCGCGTCGACCCTGCCCCCCACCACGGTCCCGGCCTCCGACCGGCTGGTCGAGCTGCGCAACCGGCTGGCCGCGGCGGCCACGGCCGACCGCTGCATCGCCCCCGACGACGCCCGGGCCCTCGTGTCGCGCGCCTTCACCGAGCTGGGGCTGTCGGACTGGACCATGGAGACGGGCCCTGGGGCCTCGGGACAGGGATTCGACGAGTCCCGGCCGTGCGCCACGTTCTCGATCGAGGAGGAGCAGCACAAGGTCACGCTCGTGCCCTTCCCCCGCCGATAGGCCAGACTGCGCCCATGGGGACCACTGTGCTGGTTGACGGGTTGGCGTTTGCCGAGGGGCCGCGGTGGCGCCACGGCCGGCTGTACTTCTCGGACGTGGCCGCCGACGAGGTGCTCTCGGTCGACATGGCGGGCGGGCTCGAACGGGTGGCCGAGGTCGAGGGCGGGCCGTCGGGGCTGGGCTGGCTGCCGGACGGCACCATGCTGATCGTGCGCTCGGAGCCCGCCGCCGTCCTGGCCCTGTCGCTCGACGGCGGCCTGCGGACGCACGCCGACCTCAGCGGGCTGGCGTCGTTCCCGGCCAACGACATGGTGGTCGACTCGACGGGCCGGGCCTTCGTGGGCTGCTGCGACATCGCGGGCATCGCCACCGGCGCGCCCTCGGTGTCCGAGCTGTTGTGCGTGCTGCCCGACGGCACCGTCTCGGTGGTGGACGCCGAGATGCGCTTCCCCAACGGCTCGGTGGTGACGCCCGACGGCACCACCCTCATCGTGGCCGAGACGTTCGGGCAGGGCCTGGCCGCGTTCGCCCTGGACGGCGACGCCATCGGGCCGAAGCGGGCGTGGGCGACGGTGGCGGGCTCCATCCCCGACGGCATCTGCCTCGACGCCGAGGGCGCGGTGTGGTTCGCCGACCCGCTGTCGCGCGCCGCCGTGCGGGTGCGCGAGGGGGGCGAGGTGCTCGACAGGGTGGAGACCGAGAACGGCTGCTTCGCCTGCACGCTGGGCGGCGACGACGGCCGCACGCTGTTCCTGCTCACCGGCCAATTGGTGGCCCCGGAGCAGAACCGCAAGGAGAGGATCGGCCAGATCGAGACGACGCTGGTCGAGGTGCCCGGGGCGGGCTCGCCGTAGCGGAACGGCTTAGGCCACGGCCTTTTCGATGCGGGCCATCACCTCGTCGTCCAACTGGGCCAGCACGTCGAGGGCCTTGAGGTTCTCGTGTACCTGCTCCACCCGGCTGGCCCCGGTGATGACGGTGGACACGTGGGGGTTGCGGGCGCACCAGGCGATGGCGAGCTGGGCCAGGCTGCACCCGAGCGAGTCGGCCACCTCCTTGAGCCTGCGCACCTTGTCGTTGGAGGCCGGGTCGGTGAGGGCCTTCTTCAGCCACTCGTAGCCGGGGAGGGTGGCCCGGCTGCCCTCGGGCACGCCGTCGAGGTACTTGCCGGTGAGCAGGCCCGAGGCCAGCGGGCTCCAGGTGGTGAGGCCCAGGCCGATGTCGTCGTAGAGGCGGGCGAACTCCTTCTCCACCTTGCGCCGGGAGAGCAGGTTGTACTGGGGCTGCTCCATCACCGGCTTGTGCAGGTGGTGGCGCTCGGCCACCTCCCACGCGGCGCGGATCTCATCGGCCGACCACTCCGACGTGCCCCAGTAGAGGGCCTTGCCCGCGCTGACGATCTCGCTCATGGCCCACACCGTCTCCTCGACGGGGGTCTGGGGGTCGGCCCGGTGGCAGAAGAGGAGGTCCACGAAGTCGAGGCCGAAGCGCTCGAGCGACCCGTCGACGGCCTGCATGAGGTACTTGCGGTTCAGCGTGTTGCGCATGTTGGGGAAGTCGTGCAGGCCCCAGAACACCTTGGTCGACACCACGTAGCCCTGGCGGGGCCACTTCAGCCGGTCGATGGCCTGGCCCATGATCCGCTCGGACTCGCCGCCCGCGTAGGCCTCGGCGTTGTCGAAGAAGTTGACGCCCGCCTCGTAGGCCGCGGCCAGGCAGTCGGCGGCCAGGCCCTCGTCGAGCTGCGGGCCGAAGGTGACCCACGAGCCGAACGACAAGACGCTGACCTTGAGACCCGACCGGCCGAGCCTGCGGTATTCCATGTCCATGGCGGCCACCCTAGGGCGGTGGGGGGACGGGCTCTTCCACGGCCCCGGCGCCCACCAGGGGCAGGACGATGGCCCCCACCACCACCGCCGCCCCGCCCGCCACGATGCCCGCGGCGAGGTGGTCGTGGAGGATGAGCACGCCGAGCACCACCGTGGCCACCGGCTCCCAGCTCGACGTGATGGCGGCCCACGTCGAGCCGATGCGGGCCATGCCCGCGAAGAAGGCGGAGATGGCCAGGGCGGTGGCGAACACGGCCATGCCCGCCAACGGGGCCCAGCCCTTCGTTTGCACGCCCGCGAAGTCGAGGTCGCGCAGGACGCCGCCGCCCACCACTACGAACGACGTCGCCGCGCCCGCGCATACGTAGACCGACACGACGAGGGGGTCCACGTCGGCCAGGACCTGCTCGCCGATCAGGATGTAGCCCGAGTACCAGACCGCGGCCAGGAGGGCGAGCACCACGCCGAGCGGGTCGACACGGCCTGCGGGCAGGCCCACGATCAACGCAGTGCCGAGCAGCGCCAGGGCCAGCCCCACGACCGTGAGCCGGTTGGCCCGGTGCCGGCCGAGGGCGACCGCGCCCACCGTCACCAGCGCCGGATAGAGGTAGAGCAGCAGGCCGGTGAGGCTGGCCGGGATTCGCGACAGGGCGGCGAAGAAGAGGGTGGCCTGGATGGCGTAGCCCAGGGCGCCCATGGCGAAGACGCGCAGGGCGACGGGCCGAGGCAGGCGCAGGCTCCGCTTGGTGGCCAGGGCGATGGCGAGCAGCAGCGGCGTAGCCAGCACGAAGCGCACGGCGAGGACTTCCGGCACGTCGAAGCCCGCTTCGTAGGCCTGCTTGCCGAAGATGGCAAGGGAGGCGAACCCGGACGCCGACAGCAGCACAAGCGCGAAGCCCCGCCGCCGGTCGTCTGCCATGCCGGCTTTTCTAGTGGCGGCAGAGCACCTCTCCGTGCAACACCGCGAACCAGCCGTCGGCCTTGTCGGACCAGGCCCGCCAGCCTGCGGCAATCTCTTGGAGTTCGGCGGGAGTGGCCAGGCCGCGGTCGACGGCGTGGGCCGCGATGGCCGAGCTGGTGATGCGGTCGGCCCACAACCCGCCCCACCAGGCCCGGTCCTCGGGGGTGGCGAAGCACCACACCGACGCGCTGGGCACGACCTCCTCGAAGCCCGCCTCGAGGGCCCACTGGAGGAGGTGGCGGCCCGCGTCGGGCTCGCCCTCGTTCGGGCGGGCGACCACGTCGTAGAGGGCCAGCCAGCGGTCGAGGCGCTCGTCGGCCGGATGCCAGGTGAAGGAGGCGTAGTCGGAGTCGCGGGCGGCCACCAGGCCGTCGGGCTTGGCCAGCCTGCGCATGGCCTGGAGGGCCCGCACGGGGTCGGGCAGGTGCTGGAGGACCTGATGGGCGTGGACCACGTCGAAGCCGTGGTCGGGCAGGTCGAGGTGGTAGATGTCGCCGGTGCGGAACTCGACGCCGGGATGGCTCTGGGCGGCCAAGGCGATCACGTCGGCCGCGGCGTCGACCCCGACAGTCCGGCCCGGCGCGGTGCGCGCCGCCAGGTCGGCGGTGATGGTGCCGGGGCCGCAGCCCACGTCGAGCAGGTCGAGGCCGGGCCGCAGGTGGGGGAGCAGGTAGGCCGCTGAGTTCTCGGCCGTGCGCCACGTGTGGGAGCGCAACACGCTCTCGTGGTGGCCGTGCGTGTAGGGCATGAGGCAGGGTAGGGCCATGCAGACAGACGCAGCCCGCCGTTTGTGGCAGGCCATCGAGCCGCTCCACGCCGCGGTGTACTTCGCGCCGGAGACGGCGGCCGCGGCCAAGGACGTGGGCCTCAAGGGGTACTGGATGGGGTACTTCGCCGGGCGGGCCGCGCCGCTGGGGCCGGTTGGGCCGGAGCCGGTGACGGCCACGTTCTTCGGCTTCGCCCCGTGGATGGTGGCGCGCGCCCTGCCCGACGCATGGGGTTTCGCCCGGCCCGACCAGGTGCTGTCGACCCGGGTGGCCGCGGTGGTCTCGGTGTTGCAGCCGTTCCTCGACAAGGCCGAGGCCGAGGAGCTGGCTTCGCTGTTGGAGGCGGCCGTGGGCGGGTGCTCGTTCGACGGGCGGCCGCTGGCCGCGGCGTGGTCGTCGGTCGACGTGGACGGGGCCGGGGGCGGGCCGGTGGCCGCGGCCTGGCTGGGCACCAGCGTGCTGCGCGAGCACCGGGGCGACGGGCACGTGGCCGCCGCGGTGGGGTTGGGCCTGACCGGGCTGGAGACCTCGATCACCCATGTCGCCTCGGGCGCGCTGTCCCGCCAGGTGTGGCAGCCGACGCGGGGGTGGACGGACGAGGAGTGGGACTCGGCCGCGGCCCGCCTGGCCACCCGGGGCGTGCTCGACGGCGACGGCCGCTTGACCGCTGCGGGCAAGGCGCTGCGGGCCGGGTTGGAGGAGTCCACCGACCGGCTGGCCATGGGGCCTGTCGAGGCACTGGGCCCGGACGGCGTGGAGCGGGTGGTGGCGCTGGCCGGCGGTGTCAGCCAGAAGCTGACCGAGGCGGGCGTGGTCCCTGCGGTGACGCCGATCGGGACGGGGACGGCGAGGTGAACCAGTCGGTGGAGAACCTGGCCGCCTGTTGGGCGTC
>DASYMT010000048.1:0-1520 GCA_036008925.1 Acidimicrobiales bacterium
CCGCCCAGGCAGGTGTCGAACAGCTCGATCTCGCCGCCCATGGCCTTGACCGCCTCGACGTAGCCCAGCCGGTCCTCGTAGACGGTCTCGTGGAGCACCGACATGCCGTCGGCCTGGGTCATGAGCACGATGAGCGGCGGCTGCCAGTCGGTCATGAACCCGGGGTGGGTGTCGGTCTGCACCGCGGCGGGGTGCAGCTGGGCCGCGGTGGCGCTGATCCAGGTGTCGTTGATCGTGAAGTGGGCGCCCATGCGCTGGAGGGTGTTGATGGCGGTGACCAGGCGGTCCTGGTTGCACCCGGCCACGCGGACCTCGCCGCCCGTCATCAGCCCCGCGACCAGGTAGCTGAAGGCCTCGAGCCGGTCGCCCTGCAGGCGGGCCTCGGCCCCGGAGAGCGACTCCACGCCCTCGATCACGAACCGGCGGTCGGGCCGCAGGGCGATGTGGGCGCCCATGCGCTGCAGGAACAGGGCCAGCTCCACGACCTCGGGCTCGGTGGCGGCGTTGTGGATCACGGTGCGGCCCTCGGCCAGCACCGCGCACAGGAGCACGGTCTCGGTGGCCCCCACCGACGGGTAGGGGAGCGTGATGCGGGTGCCCTGGAGGCGGCCCTTCATCCGGGCGGTGACGCCGTGGGGCTGCACCTCCACCTCGGCGCCCATCTGCTGGAGGGCGCTCACGTGGAAGTCGACGGGACGGCGCCCGATCCGGTCGCCCCCGACGAGGGGCACGAAGGCCTCGTGGGCCCGGTGGAGGAGGGGGCCGAGCATGAGGATCGGGATGCGGTTCAGGCCCGAGAACTCGAGCGGCACCCGCGGTGTGGGCTCGTCGGTGGGGTGCACGGTGATGCGGTCGCCGTCGATCTCGACGCCCAGGCCGGTGGACCGGAGGATCTCGGCCGTGATCCCGACGTCACCGACGGTCGGCGCGTTGGTGATGGTGGACGGCGAGTCGGCCAGCAGGGCCGCCACCATGTGCTTGGTGACGGCGTTCTTCGAGCCTGCGACCCGCACCTCGCCCCGCAGCGGGCCCGAGGGCTCGATGCGCCAGGCGGCGTCGGCGAGGTCCGCCGGGGCACCCGGGGCGGTGGCGTCCATCGCCCGAGGCTACCCGTCGACCCTCGGCCCCAACGATCCCGGAACGGGCGGCGTCAGACGTCCAGCGGGAGGGCGGCCCAGGCCCGGTAGCCCCCGACGAGGTCGGTGGCGCGGGGCAGGCCGAGGTCGCGCAGGGCGGCCGCGGCCAGGCTCGAGGCGTAGCCCTCGTTGCAGACCAGGATGGCCCGGGTGTCGGCCGTGACCGCGGGCAGCCGGTCGGGGCTGGTGGGGTCGAGCCGCCACTCGAGGTGGATGCGCTCGATGGCCACCGCTCCGGGCAGGGCCCCGTGGGCGTGGCGGTCGGCCGCGGGGCGCAGGTCCACCACCAGGGCCCCGGCGTCCAGCTCCCGCCGGAGCTCGGCGGGTTCGACCCGGTCGAGACCGGCCCGGGCCGCGGCGAGGGCCTGGTCGACGGCGCTGTCA
>DASYMT010000049.1:0-1926 GCA_036008925.1 Acidimicrobiales bacterium
CGCCGTCGAGGTCGGCCACGAGTACCAGGCGATCACGGACCACTCACCGCGGCTGACGGTCGCCAACGGGCTGTCGCCCACGCGCCTGCGCACCCAGATCGAGCGCATCGCGGCCATGAACACCGTGCTCGCGCCGTTCCGGCTGCTCACCGGCATCGAGGTGGACATCCATGACGACGGGTCGCTGGACCAGGAGCCGGAGCTCCTCGGCCGGCTCGACGTCGTCGTCGCGTCGGTGCACTCCAAGCTGCGGATGGACGGGCCGGAGATGACGGTCCGCATGGTGCGGGCCCTGGGCAATCCGCACCTCGACATCCTGGGCCACTGCACCGGGCGCATCGTCGTCGGGCGGGGCAGGCCCGAGTCGCAGTTCGACGCCGAGGCGGTCTTCGCCGCCGCGGCCGAGCACGACAAGGCGGTGGAGGTGAACTGCCGGCCCGAGCGTCTCGACCCGCCCCGGCGGCTGCTGACGCTGGCGCTCGAAGCCGGGTGCCGGTTCTCGATCGACACCGACGCCCACGCGCCCGGCCAGCTCGACTGGCAGCCGTTCGGGTGCGACCGGGCGGCCGAGTGCGGCGTCCCCGCCGAGCGCGTGGTCAACACCCTCCCCGCCGACGCCCTCCTGGCCTGGACCGCCTCCCACACCCCCTAACGCCCCCCGCCCCCCGCCCCCAAAGAGAAACCTCAGATCGGAATCCGACCATTTCTGGACCAATTCCGATCTCACGTTTCTCTCAGAAAGCGGCGGCGGCGCCGGTGAGGGCGCGGGGGTCCGACGCGCCGGCGAGGAGGCCGGTGTCCTCCAGGCGGATGACGTGGGCGTGGCCGAAGTCGTGGGCGTAGGCGGCCAGGCGCTCCACCGTGTGGCCCCGGACCCGTAGGCCGTCGTCCCACGCCGCGGGCGCATGCCCCTCGACCGCCACCGCCACCCGACCCCGGTCCCGCCACGTCTCGAAGGGGCTCGACCCGCCCGTGAGCAGCCATCGCCCGGCGTCCACTGCCCGGCCCGGCGACTGGCCCGCGTGCAGCAGCCGGGCCAGCAGTTGCAACAGCACCTGGGGCTGGCCGTCGCCGCCCATGGAGCCGATCACCATGTCGAGCGACCGGTCCGGGCGGGTGACCACGGCGGGCGAGAGGGTGTGGGGCGGGCGCCGGCCCGGTCCGTACTCGGCTGGATGGCCGGGCACCAGCGAGAACCCGATGCCCCGGTTCTGGAGGAAGATGCGGGTGTTGGGCTCCACCAGGTGCGAGCCCCAGCCTGAGGCGTTGGACTGGATGAGCGACACGCCCATGCCGTCGCCGTCGACCGCGCACAGGTAGATGGTGCCGCCGCCCGCGTAGCCCTCGGCCCCCAGCACCGCGGCCTGGTCGGGGCGGATGGCGTCGCGCCGGGGGGCCAGCCTGGCCGGGTCGAGCAGGGCGGCGCCGTCGGCGTGCTCGTGCAGGACGTCGACGCGGTCGTACCCGGCCTGGCGGGCGGCCTCGATCGTGAGGTGGGCCCAGGCCGGATCGTCGGGGTTGCGGGGCAGGTCGAGGCCGGAGGCGATCCACGCGCCGGCCAGCGTGAGGTACCCCTGCGAGTTGGGCGGGATGGTCCACAACACCCGATCCCAGGCCGGGGCCGAGAGGGGCTCGACCCAATCGGCCAGCGGGCGGGCCAGGTCGGCATCGTTGTACTCGCCTTGCCCGAGTTGCAGCAGGCCCTCGCCGAACTCGCCCTCGTAGAAGGCGGCCCGCCCGCCCTTGGCGATCGCCTCCAAGGCCCGGGCCACGCCGGGGCGGCGGACGACGGGGCCGGTGGCGTAGTCGGCCGCGTCGGGCAGGTTCGAGACCAGGGCGACGGCGGCCAGCAGGAGGGGCGAGGCGGGGAAGCCGTCGGCCGCGTACCGCCGGGCAGGCTTGAGCACGTCGGCCAGGGGCAGGCGG
>DASYMT010000050.1:0-1788 GCA_036008925.1 Acidimicrobiales bacterium
GCTGGTCGCCCTGGAGGCCCTGGTCCGCTGGCAGCACCCGGACGGCGGGCTGCTCACCCCGGACGTGTTCGTCCCCCTGGCCGAGGACGCGGGCCTGATCGTCCCCCTGGGCCGCTGGGTCATCGAGGAGGCCTGCCGCCAGTTGGCCGAGTGGCGCGACGCGGGCTCGCACCTGGGCCAGGTCCGGGTGAGCATCAACCTGTCGGCCCGCCAGTTCGCCGACGCGGGCCTGCTCGACACCGTGCGCTACGTCCTGCGCACCTTCAACCTGCCGGGCTCGGCCGTGGGCTTCGAGATCACCGAGAGCGTGCTCATGGAGGAGGCCGAGGTGGCGGCCGAGACCCTGCGCCGGCTCAAGGCCCTCGGCGTGCATCTGGCCATCGACGACTTCGGCACCGGCTACTCGTCGCTCAGCTACCTCCAGCTCTTCCCGGTCGACACGGTGAAGATCGACCGCTCCTTCATCACCCACATGGTCGACGACCGGGCCAACCACGTGATCGTGGCCGCCGTCATCGGCCTGGCCCGGGCCTTGGGCATGGACGTGGTGGCCGAGGGTGTGGAGTGCCCGGCCCAGGTGGAGCAGCTCCGGTCGCTGGGGTGCGAGATCGTGCAGGGCTACCTCTTCGGCCGCCCGCAGCCCCCCGAGGCGATGGCCTTGGCGACAGTGCCGGCGCCCGCGTTGGCCGCTACTCGTCGGGGATGACGAAGCCGCGCTGTTCGAGCGCGATGCGAAAGCCGAGCCAGTCCGGCGTGGCGGCCAGGGCGGCCCGCTCGTCGATCTCCTGACGCTCCAGCAGCGTGGCCAGCGCCTGGTTCAGGGTCTGCATGCCCAGCGCCGCGCCCCGCCCCATCTCGGAGCGGACCTCGTCCATCTCGTCGCCCATGATGGCGGCCTGGATGCGCGGGACGTTGCGGAGGATCTCGACCGCGGGCACCCGGCCCGTCCCCGCCCGCCGGGGCACCAGGCGGATGGACACCGCCCCCACCAGCGCGCCCGCCACGGCCAGGCGCACATGGCGCTGGTCGGACTCGGCCGAGAGGTTCACGACCTGGGTGATGGCGTCGCAGGCGTCGCCCGCCCGCACGCCCGCCATGACGAGGCAGCCCGCCTCGGTGGCGGCCAGCGCGGCGGCGGCCACGTCGAGCGAGTCGATGCGGCCGATGACGACCACGTCGGGGTCCTGCCGGAGGGCGGAGCGGATGCCCTGGGCCACGCTGGTGGTGTCGACCCCGACCTGGCGCTGGGAGATGGCGGCCAAGTCGTCCTTGTGCAGGATCTCGACCGGGTCCTCGACGGTGACGATGTGGCAGGCCCGGGCGTGGTTGACGTGGTCGACCATGGCGGCCAGGGTGGTGGTCACGCCCGACGCCGCGGGCCCGGACACGAGCACCAGACCCCGCTCGGCCCCGGAGAGGAAGCTGATGGTGGGGGGCAGGCCCAGGTCGTCGAAGGACCGGGCCGAGGCCGTGACCCGGCGCAGGATGAGGGCGATCGAGCCCCGCTGGAGGTAGGCGCTGACCCGGAAGCGGCCCAGCCCGTGGACCGAGTAGGTGCACTCGGCCTCCCGTTCGGCCACGAACACGTCCCGGGCGCCCTGGGTCAGCACCGCGCTGGCCATGGCGTCGACCGTGCCCTTGTCCAACATGGGCTCGTCGGTGATCGTCTCCAACGCGCCCTTGACCCGGATGCGCGGCGCTGAGCCGACCTTCAGGTGCAGGTCGGTGCCGCCCTCGCGGTCGGCGAGGTGGTGGAGGAGGCGGTCGAGATGGGGATGGGGCATGTCG
>DASYMT010000051.1:0-2814 GCA_036008925.1 Acidimicrobiales bacterium
GACCGTCTACGCCATCCCCGAGCTGCCCAAGGAGCGGGTGGCGCCTGAGGACCACCTGCGCCGGGTGTTGGGGGACTGGGTGGTCGAGGTGCGCCAGTCCGGCAACCTGGTGGTGCTGCGGACGCCGCCGGGCTCTGCGCATGTGGTGGCGTCGGCCATCGACCGGGCAGGCTTGGACGCGATCGTCGGTACGGTGGCCGGGGACGACACGCTCCTCGTGGTGGCCAACGAGAAGCTGGGTGGGGCCAAGGTGGCCAAGCGCCTGTCCGGGCTGGCGGGCCTGTAGGCCGAGACAGCCCCGAGGACGAGAGACACCCGAGGACGAGAGACAACAGGAGAGACAGTGGCGAAGCGAGTGGTGTTGGCGTACAGCGGGGGCCTGGACACGTCTGTGGCCGTGCGCTGGCTGATCGACAAGCAGGGCGTGGAGGTCGTCGCCCTGGCGGCCGACGTGGGCCAGGGCGGCGACTGGGACGCGGTCAAGCAGCGGGCCCTCGCAGCGGGCGCGTCCGAGGCGGTGGTGGTCGACTGCCGGGAGGAGTTCGCCCGCGACTTCTGCGTGCCCGCCCTCCAGGCCAACGCCATGTACGAGGGCAAGTACCCGTTGGTGTCGGCGCTGAGCAGGCCGGTGATCGTGAAGCACCTGGTGGCCGCGGCCCGCCAGTTCGGGGCCGACGCGGTGGCCCACGGCTGCACCGGCAAGGGCAACGACCAGGTGCGCTTCGAGGTGTCGACGCGGGCCTTGGCCCCCGACCTCGAAGTCCTCGCCCCCGTCCGGGTGTGGGGCATGACGCGCGAGGACGCCATTGAGTACGCGGCCACCCACGACATCCCCATCACGGCCAGCAAGGACAAGCTCTACTCCATCGACGACAACCTGTGGGGCAAGGCCATCGAGTGCGGCGAGATGGAGGACCCGTGGGCCGCGCCGCCCGACGGCGTGTGGGGCCTGACCATCCCCACCCAGACCGACGAGCGGGAGCTGGTCGTCAGCTTCGAGCAGGGCGTGCCGGTGGCGGTGGACGGCGAGCGCCTCGGCCTGGTCGAGCTCGTCGACAAGGTGGGCGCCGTGGTCGGCTCGTACGGCTGGGGCCGCATCGACATGGTCGAGAACCGCCGGGTCGGCATCAAGAGCCGGGAGACCTATGAGTGCCCGGCCTCCCTGGCCCTGATCATGGCCCACGCCGACCTGGAGTCGGTCACCCTCGAGCGCGACCTGGCCCGGGAGAAGCAGCGCCAGGAGATCCGCTACGCCGAGCTGGTCTACGACGGGCTGTGGTTCTCGCCCCTGCGCGACGCCCTCGACGCGTTCATCCGCGAGTCCCAGAAGCCGGTCACCGGCGACGTGCGCCTGCTGCTCGGCCCCGGCCGCTGCATCGTGAACGGCCGCCGCAGCCCGCTGTCGCTGTACGACTACGGCCTGGCCACCTACGACGCGGCCGACGCCTTCCGCCACGAGGACGCCGAAGGGTTCGTGCGCCTGTGGGGGCTCGGCCTGGAGACCTGGTCGGCCCGCCAGGGCCCGGGGTCCGACGCGGCCCGCCAGGGCCCGGGGTCCGCGAACCAATGACGCTGTGGTCGGGCCGCTTCGGCGGCGGCCCCTCCGAGGAGCTGTTGGCCTTCACCGTCAGCCTCCCGTTCGACCAGCGGCTGGCCGGGGACGACCTGGCCGGCTCGCGGGCCCACGTCCGGGGCCTGGGCCGGGCGCGCGTGCTCACCGACGAGGAGGTGGGCATCCTCTTGGCCGCCCTCGACCATGTGGGCGAGGAGCTGGAGGACGGGGCCTTCAAGTTCACCGACAGCGACGAGGACGTGCACACCGCCATCGAGCGGCGGGTCACGGAGATCGCGGGCGCGGTGGGGGCCAAGCTCCACACCGGCCGCAGCCGTAACGACCAGGTGGCCACCGCCCTGCGCCTGTTCGCCAAGCGGGAGCTGGCCGACGTGGCCCGCCGGGTAGTGCTGTTGCAGCACGTCCTGCTGGAGCGGGCCAACAGGGCCGAGGACTCCTATCTGCCGGGCTACACCCACATGCAGCGGGCCCAGCCTGTCCTTTTGGCCCACCACCTGCTGGCCCACGGGTGGGCGCTGGCCCGGGACGTGGACCGGGTGCTGGCCACCATCGAGCGCCTGGACGTCTCGCCTCTCGGGGCGGGCGCGCTGGCCGGGTCGTCCCTGCCCCTCGACCCCGACGGCGTGGCGTCCGAGTTGGGCTTCGACTCGCGCTTCGAGAACTCGCTCGACGCGGTGAGCGACCGCGACTTCGTGGCCGAGGCCCTGTTCGACCTGGCCCTGCTGGGCGTGCACCTCTCGCGCATCGGGGAGGAGGTGGTGCTGTGGTCGACCGAGGAGTTCGGCTTCCTGCGCCTGGACGACGCCTATGCCACCGGCTCGTCGATGCTGCCCCAGAAGAAGAACCCCGACATCGCTGAGCTGGCCCGGGGCAAGACGGGCCGGCTGATCGGCCACCTCACCGGGCTGCTCACCACCCTGAAGGGGCTGCCCCTCTCGTACAACCGCGACCTCCAGGAGGACAAAGAGCCCCTCTTCGACGCGGTGGACCAGGTGCGCCTGGCCCTGTCCGCCCTGGCCGGGCTGCTGGCCACCGCCACCTTCGACGTGGACCGCATGCAGGCCGCGGCGGACGGGGAGGCGTCGGCCGCCGTCGACCTGGCCGAGTGGCTGGTCGGCCAGGGCGTGCCCTTCCGGGAGGCCCACTCGATCGTCGGCGCCCTGGTCCGCGACTCGATCGAGCGCCATGTGCCCCTGTCCGAGCTGGTCGAGGCCCACCCCTCGCTGGGGGCCGACGCGCTG